>NZ_DAOLGP010000028.1:32407-58752 GCF_035329545.1 Candidatus Neomicrothrix sp. | reverse complement strand
TACTGCTGCCTCCCGTAGGAGTCTGGACCGTGTCTCAGTTCCAGTGTGGCTGATCGTCCTCTCAGACCAGCTACCCGTCGATGCCTTGGTGAGCCGTTACCTCACCAACTAGCTGATAGGCCGCGAGACCCTCCCAGAGCGATAAATCTTTCTTCAAACCACCATTCGACGGTAAGAAGGTATGCGGTATTAGCTCGAATTTCTTCGAGTTATTCCCCACTCCAGGGTAGGTTTCTCACGTGTTACTCACCCGTTCGCCACTCGACTTCGCCAGTGCAAGCACCGGCTGGTCGCGTTCGACTTGCATGTATTAGGCATGCCGCCAGCGTTCGTCCTGAGCCAGGATCAAACTCTCCGTCGAAGATTGACAGCCCAACACCCCCAAAGGGGGACCGAGCTGACGATCAGAAGAGCCGGCATTGGGAGTTGTCCCTTTGCCAACTGGAACAGTACGTCACGATCCCGTGAGACGGGATCGGTCCATATTGCTGGTATTACTAACTTCAATTGATTGGTCCAAGCAGATCGACAAAGTCGATGCACTTGGCCCGCACTCGCTGCGTCCTCTATTCCGTTGTCAAAGAGCGCTGCAACCCTTGGTTGCTGCTCGGATGCGCATCCCGGAATCCTTGGAGGGAGACCTGATGGGGACCGTTGATCCGTTTGCCGTTCGAAGCTGTGCTTCAAGCGACTGCTTAACTTACGGACTGTCTCTCGCCCTGTCAAGTCGTTTCGCAGGTTTTTCGGAAGTTTCTCCGAGTGCCTGCCTTGGAGGGCTAGTCCGTGTTGCCGGGGCAACGAGGGGAGAACCTAGACAGCCCTCGCCTCCTCCGCCAATCGAGTTGACGAGCCGTCCGTCACAGCGACCCTGGTGTCTCGACCCGGATGGGCCACACCCGCTAGCCAACAGTGATCCCGTCCCGGAGGACCACCAGGCGATGTTGTCGCTTTCCGTGGCTCAGCAGGATGGCCGCCCCATCGAGTAGGGCGTGGCGGTCAAGGGGTTCGGCCAGGTCACACGGCTGTCCGTTGACCCGAAACCCGGAGGCGTTCTTGCGAACCTCCCCTTTGGAACGGGCCAGACCTGCACGGACGAAGGTGTCGGCCGCGTCGAGGCCGTCGGCCAACTCGTCGACCGTCACGTTGGTGGTCTCCAGTTCGACCGCCAGCATCCCCAGGGTGTCGCGATCCAGCCCAGCCGGATCACCACCGAAGAGCACCTCGCTGGCGATGGCAGCGGATCGGGCCGCCTGCTCGTCGTGGACCAGCGAGGTCAGCTGGTGGGCCAGCCGGCGTTGGCCCTCCCGACGGTGCGGTTGCGCGAAGTGCTCGGAGACGATGGCGTCGATGACCTCGATGTCGAGCCATGTCAGCCGAAGCAGCAGCGCCTCGACGTCGTCGTCGGGAATCTGCATCCAGTATTGGTAGAACGCATAGGGGCTGGTCTGCTCGGCCGACAGCCAGATCGCACCCCCAACCGACTTCCCGAACTTCTTGCCGTCGGATCGCACGATCAGTGGGGTTGTCAGGCCGTGCAGTGAGGCACCCTCCACCCTGCGGACGAGGTCGATACCGGCGGTGATGTTGCCCCACTGATCGGTGCCGGCCACCTGGAGCTCACAGTCCTCGGACCTATACAAGGTGAGGAAGTCGTTGGCCTGGAGCAGTTGGTAGGAGAACTCGGTGAAGGAGATGCCCTCGCTGCGGTCCATCCGAGACCTGACCGAGTCGCGGGCCAGCATCGAGGAAACGGTGACGTGCTTGCCCACATCGCGAAGGAAGCCGAGCAGGTCCAGCCCTGCGCTCCAGTCGAGGTTGTTGACCATCGTTCCCGGTTCGGTGACGTCGACAAACTTGCTGGCCTGCGCCCGAATGGCCGCCACGTTGGCGTCGAGGGTGTCGTCGTCGAGCAGGGGCCGCTCCGTGTCCCGTCCAGAAGGATCACCGATGCGCCCGGTCGCCCCGCCGACGAGCACGAGCGCGCGATGGCCGGCACGTGCGAAGCGGGCGAGCGTCATCAGCTGCTGCAGGTGTCCCGCATGCAGCGAGTCCGCTGTCGGATCGAACCCGCAGTACAGGGTGATGGGGCCTTCGCTCAGCCGGCGATCCAGTGAGTCGAGGTCGGTGCTGTCGGCGATCAGCCCCCGGGCGTGCAGGTCGGTGAGCAACGGCGACCGAAAACTCCCACCGGACGCCGGCGCATCGCCCACCGGTTGGGACATCGGGTCGGTGCCGGGGGCGTCCACAGTCATGCAGCCGAGCGTAGCGACCCGGGTGAACGAGGCGGAGCGACCTGGGTGAACCCGCCGTTGGGACCTGGCCCAATTGACCGATGGCACCTGTGAACAGTGCGCCTGTAGCCGGGGTGCACACCCATCGGGTGCCGCCCCCGTCAGAATAGGGAGCAATGCGCCGCCCCTTGACCATCCTTGCAGTCCTTGTCGTCGTTGCCGGATCGCTCGCTTCGTGCACGACCGAGAAGCGCGCCCTCCCCATCCCACTGCCCGACACCGCCGAGACCTCGGCGGTCTTCGACGCCAACGGCACGCGCATCACCACCCTCCAAGCCGACCAGAACCGCATCAGCGTTCCGCTCGATCAGGTGTCGACCAACATGCAGAACGCCATCGTGTCGATCGAAGACCGGCGCTTTTGGGAGCACAACGGGGTCGACCCCCGGGCGATCGCTCGTGCGGTCAAGGAGAACAACGAGGCCGGCGGGGTGTCCCAGGGCGGCTCGACGATCACCCAGCAGTACGTAAAGAACGCACTGCTCGGTGACGAGGAGACCCTCAGCCGCAAGCTGGAGGAGGCATCGCTGGCGATCGAGATCGAGCGCACCTACTCCAAGGAGCGGATCCTGGAGCTGTACCTGAACACGGTGTACTTCGGCAACGGCGCCAGCGGCATCGAAGCGGCGGCCAACACCTACTTCGGGAAGTCGGCCAACGGCCTCGACCTGGCCCAATCGGCGATGCTCGCCGGCATCGTTCAGTCCCCGACGATGCACGACCCCTACAAGCGCCCCGAAGATGCAACCAAGCGACGCAACGTGGTGCTCGGTGAGCTGCTCTCCGAGGGCTACATCAACCCCGAGACGGCAAAGACCGCCAAGTCCTCCCCCCTCGGCGTGATCCCCAAGGGCACCTCGCCGGGCCAGGCCGCCTTCCCCGCCGGGCACTTCGTCTCCGAAGTGAGGGAGTGGTTTCTCGACAACCCGGAGTTTGGGACCACCCGGGCCGAACGCGCCGAACTGCTCTACGGCGGCGGACTGCGCATCTACACCACCCTCGACCTCAACACGCAGGCCCAGGCCGAAGCGGCGATCGCCGGCCGGCTGCCCAACCCGGGTTTCGAGGGTGATCCAAACGATGGCTCCCACGACCCCGATGCCGCGCTGGTCACGATCGAGCCCCGCTCCGGGTACGTCAAGGCGATGGTGGGTGGCAAGGACTACTTCGGTGACACCGACTACGCCAAGGTCAACCTGGCGGTCGGCGGTGGTCGTCCCACCGGGTCGAGCTTCAAAGGCATCACGCTGGCCACCGCTCTCAAGCAGGGCATCAAGGCCGGCGATCGGTTCCCCTCCCCCAGCCAGACCTGTTTCGGCAACTGGTGTCCGTCGGGCGGCGGCGGGCTGGGCGGGTCGGCGACGCTCGAGGACTGCGCAGCCTTCTCATCCAACACCTGCTTCGCCCACCTGGCCTCCCGGGTGCTTGGCCCCCAGAAGATCCGCGAGACCGCCTACGACCTGGGTATCGGGCAGAACCAGCTCAAGGAGCGCGACGGCAGCGTCAACGCCACGATCACCCTCGGCACCTACAACTCGACCGTCATGGAGATGGCCTCGGCCTATTCGACGTTCGCCAACCGGGGCATCCGAGTCGATCCGGTGCTCGTCACCCGCATCACCAAGGCGGACGGTTCGGTGATGTACCAGAACCAGCACCGCCAGAGGAAGGTGCTCGAACCGGAAGTCGCCTTCGAGGAGAGTCGCATCCTCACCGGCGTGATCACCAAGGGCACCGGCAAGACCAACGCCGACATCGGACGACCCGAGGCGGGCAAGACCGGCACGGTGGAGCTAAAGAGCGGGGCCAACTCCGACGCCTGGTTCGTCGGCTACACCCCCGACCTGGCCACGGCGGTGTGGGTTGGCTACTCCCAGTCGATCAAGGGCCCGGACGGCCGCCCGGTCAGCCCCAAGGACCTCGGGTCGGTGCAGGGCGGCAAGGTACCGGCACAGATCTGGGCCGACTTCATGAAGCAGGCACTGGCGCTCACCCCACCGACGCCCTTCACCCAGCCGATCCCCCAGCAGCCGCAACCGACCATCCCCGAGGTTCGCCAGTTCGAACCGCTGGAGCCGCCCGACGTCGTCCAGATGCCCGATGTGCGGGGCCGGGGCCAACGCGATGCGCTGGCCCGCTTGGAGGAACTCGGCCTGGTCGTCACCTTCCGTGAGCTGCTGCCGAATCCTCAAAACCAACCCGGTGCGGTCGTCAACCAGAGCCCGCTCCCCGGGCGGACACTGACCCGGGGCGCCGAGGTGTCGATCGAGGCGGCGCCCGGCACCCAGGCGGTCCCCTCGCTGCTCGGCCTGAGCGCCACCGATGCCAAGCAGTTGCTCAAGCAGGCCGGGTTCGAGGTGGCCGAAGCCGCCACCGCCGCCCCGGCGGGCACGGTGGACGCCACCGGAGCAGCGGTCGGCCCCGGAACGGTCTGGAGCCAGACGCCCGGCCCCGGCGCTGCGCCGCCGGAGGACCGGACCGTCGAGATCAGGGTCGAGCCCGCCGCGTCAACCGAACAGCCCCCGACCGGCAACGACTCGGCCGGCCTCGCCCCCGCCGGGGGCTGAGCGTCGTGCCAGGCGAACTGTCCCCACCGCGCCGCTAGTGGCAGGCTGGCGCCGTGACCCCGCCCGAAACCGACCCGAACGACCCCGCCGACGAATCACCGGACGCCCCGCTGGCCGGAGGAGCACTCGTCAGGAGGCGCATCGGCATGGCGCTCGCCACCCTCGGGGTGCTCGCCATCGTGTTGATGTGGGTTGCGGCCTTCAACGGGTGGGGATCGACCGACTCGGTCGACCAGCTCAGCGACACGCAGTGGACCAAACAGGCCAACGCCGTCTGCACCAAGTGGCGGGACGAATTCGACACGTTGCCGGCAGCTTCCGATGCCAAGACACCCCAGGACCGCGCCGCTTCGGTCGAGGATTCGATCGACATCCTGACCGACATGACCGACGAACTCGCGGCGCTCGAGCCGCCCCCCGACCCGACCGAGGCATCGTTGGTCACTGCCTGGCTCGGCGACTGGGACCGTCATATCGAGGACCGGCAGCGCTTCGTCGACGTGCTCGAGAGTGGTCGTAGGGACTCCCAGTTCACCGAGTCGTTGCGGGACAAGAAGCAGGTCAGCCGCTACATCGACCGCTTCGCCAGGGTGAACAACATGGAGGAGTGCGGCACCCCCGGCGACATCTGAGCGGAGCTGAGGCCGCCCGGTTGCGACGCCGGGTATGACGGGAGCCACCTCATGAGGACGCCTGAGGGATCGGCCCCCGCCACCGGGAGTCGGCGTCGACGAAACGCCAGCGGCGCTCCACCGCCCGGGTGATGCCGATGCGAGGTGTCGCCAGCAACCGTGCCGGGCGCCCCTGCTGCGTTGGAGCCAGCAGGCGGATGGGCGACCTCGGATCGAACACGTCGAGGCCGTCGTGTTCGCCGGTGATCCCCAGAGCGGCGGCCAGCTTGCCGGGGCCATTGCTCCAGTCGACCTGTCGGCGGGCCTTGGGACGACGGGACTCGATCAACGAGCGCGCCAACGCATCCGGGGCGGGACCTGTGAGCTCGACCGCTCGCACGAGTACCGCCGAGCCGGTGCCCTCCGGACCGACGGCGACGTTGGCGCACCAGTGGATGCCGTAGGACCGGTAGACGTAGAGCCGCCCGGCGGGACCGAACATGACCCGGTTGCGGGGCGTCGGCCCCCGGTGGGCGTGGGAGGCGGGGTCATCGCCGCCGCCGTAGGCCTCGGTCTCGACGATGCGACCGATCAGCGGATCGCCGTCGTCGATCCCCACGGTGCTCGCTAATCGCCAGCCGATCAGCGCCTGCGCCACCCGAACGACGAGTGGGAGCTGGCCCCCCGGGGCTAGTTGGCCCAACGCTCGGCGGCGGCGTCGACCGCAGCGGTCAGCGACCTCAGCTGGGCCGCCACCGGCGCATGGCCCGCCCCACCGGGGGTGGTGCGGTTGGCCACCGACGCACCGGGCTCGAACAAGGCGACCGCGTCCGGCCCCAGGCGCGGTTCGGCACGCACCAGGTCGGCGAGGCTCGCCCCCTCGGTCAGCGAGCGCCGCACCAGCGCCCCCACCACGGCGTGGGCCTCGCGGAAGGGCATGCCCGATTCGACGAGCAGCTCGGCCAGGTCGGTCGCCACCGCCCCCGGGCTGTCGGCCGCAGCCGCCATCGCCTCGGTGTCGAAGCGCAGCGTGGCGTACAGCCCGGCCATGGCCGACAGCGCCCGGCCGAGCTGGTCGACCCCGTCGAACAGCGGCTCCTTGTCCTCCTGCAGATCCCGGTTGTAGGCCATCGGCAGGCCCTTCAACGTGGCGAGCAACCCGGCATGGTTGCCGATCAGGCGGCCAGCCTTGCCACGGGCCAGCTCGGCGATGTCGGGGTTCTTCTTCTGGGGCAGCATCGACGAGCCGGTGGCATAGGCGTCGTCAAGGGTGGCAAAGCCGAACTCGTCGGAGGACCACAACACCACCTCCTCCCCCATGCGGGACAGGTGGACGCCCGCCATCGCCACGATGAAGGTCGCCTCCGCCACCCAATCACGGTCGGACGTGGCATCGAGGGAGTTCTCGAAGGGTCGGGCCAGGCCCAGGTCGGCCGCCGTGCCGGCCGGGTCAAGCGGCAGCGACGATCCGGCCAGTGCGCCCGCCCCGAGCGGGCTCCAGTCGGTGCGGTCCATCCAGTCGGCGATGCGATCGGCGTCGCGCAGCAACGCCCAGGCGTGAGCGGCGAGGTGATGGGCCAGCAACACCGGCTGGGCCCGCTGCAGATGGGTGTACCCGGGGATCGACGGCGCATCGGCACCGGTACCGGCCGCGGTGGCCCGGTCGGTCAGCACGCGGGCCAGCCCGACCAGGCCCGCAGCCAGCTCGGCCATCGCCCGGCGGCTCCAAAGGCGAAAGGCGGTGGCCACCTGGTCGTTGCGGCTGCGGCCGGTGTGCAACTTGGCGCCCGCCGGGCCCGCCAGCTCGGTCACGCGACGCTCGATCAGCGTATGGATGTCCTCGTCGTCGGCGTGGGCCACCAGTCGGCCGGCCCGCTCCTCGGCGGCGACCGCCTCGAGCGCCTCGAGCACCGCCCGCTCCTCGTCGGCGTCGAGCAGTCCGCCCCGGGCCAGCCCGCGCACGTGGGCCTGGGAGGCGGTCACGTCGTCGAAGAGCAGGCGTCGGTCGAAGCTGATGCTCTCGGTGTAGGCCATCAGCGACTCGGCAGGCCCGGACCCGAACCTGCCGTGCCACAGGGCCCCACCGCCGGCGATCCCACCCTCGGCGGTCGGCCGGTCGGCCGGTGCCGGGTCGACGGTCTCGCTGTCGTCGTTGAGGTTCGCGTGGGGGTCGGCGGCCATGGGGCTCCTCGGTCGGGATTGGAAGCGGCCAGGCTACGCGGCGGGCCCCACCCGCACGGTGGCCGCACCCACGCCCGATGCTGCCGGCACCCCGCGCACGCTGGACCGCTTCCAGCCGGGGTCGCCCTAGATTGGACCCGTGCGTCTCCTTCCCCTCGGCACCGCAGCGGGTCGGCCCACCCGGGACCGCTTCACCTCCTCGACGCTGCTCGACGTGCCGGCGCCGACCGAGTCGGCCGTTCGGGTGCTCATCGACTGCGGCGAGGCCGCTCAGAACCGGTTGCTGTCCGTCGGGGTGTCCCCGACGTCGCTCGACGCCATCTGCTGCACGCACCTGCACGGCGACCACGTGCTCGGCCTGCCGGGCCTGTTGGCAACGATGGGCATGGACGACCGCCAGCGTCCGCTTCGCCTGATCGGCCCGACCGGCCTCAGCGATCTGCTCGACGCGCTGGCGGCGACACCGGCCCTGCGGATCGCCATCCCGCTCGACATCGAGGAGTTCGACCCGGCCCGGCTCCCCGACACAGACGTGACGCGCCTCGCCCCGATCGATCATCTCGGCGTTGCGATCGCCCCCCTCGATCACCGCGTGCCGACGATCGGGTTTCGCTTCGACGCCTCCGACGCTCCGGGCAACCTCGACCTCGATCGCCTGGCAGAACTGGGCGTGCCCCGCGGTCCGCTCCTCGGAGCGCTTCAACGCGGCGAAGCGGTCATCACGCCCAGCGGGCGGACCGTCGAGCCCTCGGAGGTGACCGGGCCGGCCACAGCGGGGGCGTCGGCGGCCTTCGCCTACGACACACGACCCTGCGACGGAGCACGAGCGTTGGCCACCGGCGTCGGGCTGTTGGTCCACGAGGCCACGTTTGCCCAGGCCGACGCCGACCTGGCCGATCGTCACGGCCACGCCACCGCGTCCGAGGCCGCCGGGGTCGCCCGCGACGCCGGCGCCACGGCGCTGCTGCTCACCCACTTTTCGATGCGCTACGACTCAACCGACGGGTTGCTCGAAGAGGCCCAGAGCGTTTTCCCGGCCACCGAACTGGCCCAGGAACTTGTCTGGAACAACGTGCCGCAGCCGGGCTGAGGTCAGGCATCACGAACCCGGCCGGACCCTCGACGCGTGCCGTCGACGGGGAGCTCCTGGCCCGGCCGGTCGTGTGGTCGCTCGACGTTGCTGGTGCAACCGGATCGCCCGCCGGGCACCGGTAGGGTCGCCGCCGTGCCTCCGCCTTCGACGCCCAACCCTCCGCCGACCGTCCGGGCCACACCCAACCCAACCGGCCCACACGCGACCGGCCGCACCGACCACATCAGCGCCGGTCTGGCCGACCTGCTGATTCGGGCCAGCCGGCAACACGGCGGTCGGCTGGCCGACTACATCCCCGAGCTCGCCCACGTCGACCCCGACCGCTTCGGCATCGCCATGACCAGCGTGCTCGGCCGCAGCTACCGGGCGGGCGACGAGAACACGTTCACGATCCAATCGATCTCCAAGCCGTTCGTCTACGCGATGGTGATCGACGAGCTGGGGCTGGAGGAGGTCGCCCGGAACGTCGGCTTCGAGCCCAGCGGCGAGCCGTTCAACGCCATCAGCCTCGAGCCCGACACCGGTCGACCGGACAACGCGATGATCAACGCCGGGGCGATCGTGATCAGCTCGATGGTCCCAGGCATCAACACCGACCGTCAGGTGCGGCGAATGCGTGCGGCGATGTCGGCCTTCGCCGGGCGGGAGCTCGAGCTCGACGAGGCGGTGTTGTCGTCGGAGGCTGCCACCGGCGATCGCAACCGGGCGCTCGGTTACCTGGCGCTGGCGGCCGGCCGCCTGGACGGGTCGGTCGCCGACGCGATGGAGGTGTACTTCCAGCAGTGCTCGCTGAAGGTGAGCGTCGAGGACCTCGCCGTGATGGGGGCCACCCTGGCCCACGGCGGCACCAACCCGGTCACCGGCGATCGGGTGGTCAGCGAACTCGCCGCCCGCCACACGCTGTCGATGATGGCCAGCTGCGGCATGTACGACTACTCGGGCGAATGGATGATCCGGGTGGGCCTGCCCGCCAAGAGCGGGGTCGGTGGCGGCATCGTCGCCATCCTGCCGGGACAGTTCGGCATCGGCGTCCACAGCGCACCCCTCGACGCCCGGGGCAACAGCGTGCGGGGCGTTGAGGCGCTCACCGAGCTGTCGGACTACTTCGGCATGCACCTGCTCGGTCATCCCCGCTCGCCCCTCTCGCCGATCGTGTCGACCCGCGATTGCGACGGCGTGCACACGGTCGCCGTGCGGGGCGAGCTCGACTTCGTGTCGACCGAGCAGCTGGTACACCACCTGCTCGATCACTGCGAGCAGGCCGAGCCGGCCACGGTGCGGGTGGACCTGTCGGCCGTCACCCGTGCCCGGCCGATCGCCGGCCGGCTGCTGACCGCGACCGGCGACGACCTGAGACGCCACGGTTGGGAGTTCCAGCTGCTCGACTCCGCCTGCCTGCTCACCCCCGACGGCGACAACGCAACTCGTTAATCCATCCCGCAGGGCGCCGACGAGACGGGCCGACGGCCTCTTGGTTGCCCACCACGACGACACCCGACGACCCCATGGGCCCGGCCGCATGATTCGACCGGCCCCGTCCACGTCGGGGAGGGTACAGCGATGGGACCCGAACCAATCGCAACCCTCGTCCGTTCGTCGGACACCCAGGCACTGAGTGATTCGCTGGCATCGATGGGCACCCGCGACATCGAGGCCGAACTGGTCCGGCTCGACGACGACGCCATGGGGGTCGTGTTCCGCCTGCTCGACCGCGACCTGGCCGCCCAGGTCTTCGAGATCCTCGAGCCGACCTACCAGCAACGGCTGCTTCGCGGCCTACGGGCCGACCGGGTCGTCCACCTGATCGAAGAGCTCGACCCCGACGACCGCGTGCGCCTGCTCGACGAGGTGCCCGCCAAGGTGGCCAACCGGCTGCTCGCCTCCCTGAGCCCGGGCGAACTCGCCCTCACCTCCACCCTGCTCGGCTACCCCGAGGACTCCGCCGGGCGGCTGATGAGCCCGGAGTTCATCTCGCTGCGCGAGGCGATGACCGTCGGCGAAGCGCTGGCCAAGATCCGTCGTGACGGCCTCGACGCCGAGACGATCTACGCCCTGCCCGTGCTCGACGACGAGCGTCACCTGATCGGCGTCACCGGCCTGCGCGCCCTGGTCATCGCCGACCGCGAGTCGCTCGTCGGCGACCTGATGAACACCGACGTGCGCTACGTCTCCACCCAGACCGACCAGGAGGTCGCCGCCCGCCTGGTCAGCAACGAGGGCCTGATCGCGCTGCCGGTGGTCGATGCCGAGCAGCGCCTGGTGGGCGTGCTGACCGTCGATGACGCCATGGCGGTGCTCGAGGAGGAGGAGAGCGAGGACATGGCGCTCCAGGGCGGCCGCAGCCCGGCGCGCGAGCCGTACCTGGCGATGTCGGTGTTTGGCCTCGCCCGCACCCGGGCGCTGTGGCTGCTCGTGCTGATCGTGGCGGCGGCGCTCACCGTCAACGTGTTGCAGATCTTCGAGGATTCGCTGGCCCGCGTCGTGGCGCTCGCCCTGTTCATCCCGCTGCTGATCGACACCGGCGGCAACTGCGGCTCCCAGGCCTCGACGTCGATGGTGCGTGCGCTCGCCGTCGACGAAGTGCGCCCCGAGGACCTGCGACGGGTCGTCTGGCGGGAGGCGAGGGTGGGCTTCATGCTCGGGCTGATGCTGGGCACGGCGGTGTTCGTGCCGGTTGCCCTGATCTGGGAGCCCAACCTGGCGCTGGTCGTCGCCCTCACCCTGGTGACGATCTGCGTCTGGGCAACGATGGCCGGGGCGGCGCTGCCCTTCTTTGCCCGCAAGGTCAACATCGACCCGGCGGTCGTGTCCGCTCCGCTGATCACCACCCTGGTCGACGCGACCGGGCTGCTGATCTACTTCGGCTACGCCCACCTGATCCTCTCGGTGTGAGCCGGCCACGCTCCGAGGGGGCCGGGGTGGCCCACCCCGCTGAGGCGCCGGCCGAGTAGAGCGCTCGGCTCAGGCGTCCAGCTGGGACTGCAGGTAGCGCTCGATGCCGATGTCGCCGATCGCGTGCAGCTGGGTCTCGATCCAGTCGAGATGCTCCTCCTCGCCGAGCACCAGTTGGTCGAGCAGTTCCCGGGTGCCGGGGTCACCCTCGGTCGCCGCCAGCGCCGACCCGCGGCGGTACATCGCCACCGCGTTCTCCTCGAGCGCCTTGTCCAGCTCGAACTGCTCGGCCGGGGTCTCGCCCACTCGAACGCTGCCCAGCCGCTGCAGGTTGGGCATGCCGTCGAGCAGGAGGATGCGCTCCATCAGCTTCTCGGCGTCGCGCATCTCCTCGATCGATTCCTCGCGGTACTTGGCTCCCAGCCGGGCCCAGCCCCAGTTTTCGCACAGCTTGGCGTGTGCGAAGTACTGGTTGATGGCGGTGAGCTCGGCGGTCAACGCCTCGTTCAGAAACTCGATGATTGCTGGGGAGCCCTTCATGCGGCCGACGCTACACGGGGGGATTGACCGGCCCCGACGAGTTCCACCGGCGTCGTCGATCCCTGGGGTTCGGCCAGCAGCGCCTCGATCGTCGGTCGGCAACCGCCGCAGCGACCGCCGGCACCGCACCGGGCGACAACATCGTCGACCGTGACCGGGCCGTCGGTGCACAGCTCCCTGATCGTGCGATCGTTGAGCGCCAGGCAATGACAGACGACCATGAAATCCGCTGCTCCCGTGTCGATGGGTGACCCCGCCCCCACTCGAGGAGACCTCACCAAGTCTATGAGGCACGCCTAACTCGCGCAATGGGGTGTTCGACGCGCCGCCCCGGCCTCGCTCAGGCGGTCGGGTCGGTGGCCACGCCACGGCCGGAGTCGGCGAACTCGCCCACGTGCACCAGCGCGTCGCCCTGGTTGACCAGCGGGTTGCGGGTGATGCCGATCACCAACCCGTCAGCCCGGCTCTTGACGATCGAGCGGGTGTGGCCGTGGGCGTCGGCGACCGTGCCGATGCGCTCGCCGACGGTGACGCTCGCTCCCAGGTCGACGTCGAAGCGCACCAGGCCCGAGCGGCGGGAACGCACCCAGGTCGACGAGCGGATCACCGGGGCGGGCCGGCCGGGTGGAGGCGGGACAGGTTCATGGGAGGCGGTGGGGCGCAGCATGCCGAGGTGGGCCAGCGTGCGGCGCACCCCGGCCACGCCGACCTCGATCGGGTACTCGGCGTAGCGCAACGCCTCTCCCGCTTCGAGCAACAGCACGGGAAGGCCGCGCTTGGCGCAGGCGTCGCGCAGCGACCCCGCCCGCAGCTTGGAGTGCACGATCACCGGAGGGGCGAACGCCTCGGCCATCGCCAACGTCGTCGGATCGTCGGTGTTGCAGCGGATCTGCGGCAGGTTTTCCCGGTGGTTCGAACCGGTGTGCAGGTCGAGGCCGGCATCGCAACGGGCGACGATCTCGGTCATGAACAAGTGCGCCAAGCGGCTGGCCAACGACCCTCGGGGCGACCCGGGGAACGAGCGGTTGAGGTCGCGCCGATCCGGAGTGTAGCGGCTCTGGGCCAGGAAACCGGGCACGTTGACGACCGGCACGGCCAGGATGGTGCCCGACAGCCGCCGAGGGTCGATCCCCCGCATCACCTGGCGGATGATCTCCACGCCCAGCAGCTCGTCGCCGTGGACGGCGGCCGACACCCACAGGGTGGGTCCGGGGCGGGATCCGCACAGCACGACGACCGGCAGCGACATCCACGACCGGGTCGGAAGGCGGGCGACCGGCAGCTCGATCGACGCGCGACGCCCCGGCTGCACCGTGACCCCGCCCAGCTCGACCGGTGAGTTTCGGGGGGCTCGCTGGCGGGGCGCCATCGCCGTGGTCCGATCGCTCAGGTCGTCGAGCGACGGGGTCGCTTGGTGGCGGCCGCCGGTTGGTTCTTCTCGATGTAGGCGATGATCTTGCCCGCCACATCGATGCTGGTCGCCTTTTCGATGCCCTCCAGGCCCGGCGACGAGTTGACCTCCATCACCACCGGGCCGTGGTTGGACCGCAACAGGTCGACGCCGGCGACGGCCAGGCCGGTGATCTTGGCGGCCCGCGACGCGGTCGATCGCTCCTCCGGCGTCAGCTTGATCACCTCGGCCGAGCCACCCCGGTGCAGGTTGGATCGGAACTCCCCCGGCGGCCCCTGTCGGCGCATCGAGGCGATCACCCGGCCGCCGACCACCAAGGCACGGATGTCGGCCCCCTTGGCCTCCTTGATGTACTCCTGGACCAGGATGTTGGCGTCGAGCTGGCGGAACGCCCCGATGACCGACTCGGCCGCCTTCTTGGTCTCGGCCAGGACCACGCCCATGCCCTGGGTACCCTCGAGCAGCTTGACGACCACCGGTGCGCCGCCGACCGTCTCCAGCAGGCCGTCGATGTCCTTGGTCGAGTGGGCAAAGCCGGTCACCGGCAGCCCGATCCCACCCTGGCTGAGCAGCTGCAGCGACCGCAGCTTGTCCCGGCTGCGGCTGATCGCCTGGCTGCCGTTGACCGAGAACACCTTCATCATCTCGAACTGCCGTACAACCGCCGTGCCGTAGAACGTGTGGCTCGCCCCGATGCGGGGCACGATGGCGTCGAATCCCTCCAGCTCGGACCCTTGGTAAATGATCTGGGGTCGATGGGCGGTGATGTTCATGTAACAGCGCAGGTAGTCGACCACCCTGGCGTCGTGGCCGCGCTCCACCGCCGCCTCGCGCAGCCGGTTCGTCGAGTACAGGTTGGAGTTTCTCGACAGGATGGCGATCTTCATACACGAGCCTTGAACACGTTGACGGGCGGGACACACCCCAGATCGTGGGGCCCCGGCGCACCCTATCGGTTCCAACTACGGTGCCGACATGAGCCTCGATCCGGAGCTGATCAACCGCGTCACGTGGAAAATCCCCAACGCCCTGGTGCTCGTCGGCTCCCGCTCGGGCGATGAGCGCAATGCGATGACCACCAGCTGGGTCACCCAGCTGTCGATGGAGCCGGTGATCATCGGCATCGGCGTCGACAACACCGCAATCACCCACCGGTTGATCAGCGAGGGCGGTTGCTTCAGCGTCAATCTGTGGGACGCCGAGAACACCCGTCCGTTCGTGAAGTTCTCCAAGCCGGCGAGCGACGCCGACGGGGCGCTCAACGGGCGGCCGGTCACGGCACAGGCCACCGGCGCGCCGATATTCGACGAGGCGATCGCCTGGCTGGACTGCCGGGTACGCCAGGCGATCGACTTTGGCACCCACACCCTGTTCGCCGGTGAGCTTGCCGACGCCGGCATCAACAACGACGACGCACGCGCCGCCTCACTGGCCGACACCCGGATGAAGTACGGCGGCGTACCCCGAGGCGGCCACAAGTAGCACCGCCCGGGGGAAACGACCGGCAAATACCGGACGCCTACACTCCTCCGATGGCTCAAGCACCCCCCGAACCCTCCGCCGACGATCCTTCAGCCGACGGCGCAGCTGCCTCCGACCCCGCCTCGAACTCCAAGGTGTTGATGAAGCTGCCGGTCGGCGAGCGGGTGGGCATCGCGTTCTCGGGCGGCCTCGACACGTCGGCCGCCGTCGCCTGGATGCGCGAGCGCGGCGCCATCCCCTACGCCTACACCGCCGACATCGGCCAGTACGACGAGCCCGACCTGGACTCGGTTCCGGTTCGGGCCAAGGAGTACGGCGCCGAGGAGGCCCGGCTGATCGACTGCCGCACCGAGCTGGTTCGCGAGGGGCTGATCGCCCTGCAGTGCGGCGCCTTCCACATCCGCACCGCCGGCCGGACCTATTACAACTCCACGCCGCTTGGCCGGGCGGTCACCGGCACGCTGCTCGTGCGTGCGATGCACGAGGACGGGGTCGACATCTGGGGCGACGGCTCCACCTACAAAGGCAACGACATCGAGCGGTTCTACCGCTACGGCCTGCTGGTCAATCCCGAGCTGCGCATCTACAAGCCGTGGCTCGATCCGACCTTCGTCGACGAACTCGGCGGGCGGGCGGGCATGAGCGAGTTCCTCCAAGCCAACAACCTGCCCTACCGCGACCCGACCGAGAAGGCGTATTCGACCGACGCCAACATTTGGGGCGCCACCCACGAGGCCAAGGCTCTCGAGGACCTGTCGACCTCGATGGAAATCGTCACGCCGATCATGGGCGTCGCCCATTGGGAACCGGACGTCGACATCGCCACCGAGGACATCACGATCGGCTTCGAGGAGGGCTGGCCCACCACCCTCAACGGTGCGACGTTCGCCGACTCGGTTGCGCTGGTGATGGAGGCCAACGCCATCGGCGGCCGCCACGGTCTGGGCATGAGCGACCAGATCGAGAACCGGATCATCGAGGCCAAGTCGCGGGGCATCTACGAGGGCCCGGGCATGGCGTTGTTGCAGATCGGCTACGAGCGCCTGTTGAGCGCCATCCACAACGAGAACACGCTGGAGAACTACGCCACGATGGGCCGCCGCCTGGGGCGCCTGCTCTACGAGGGCCGCTGGTTCGACCCGCAGTGCCTGATGCTGCGCGAACCGCTGATGCGTTGGGTGGGCTCGGCGGTCACCGGCGAGGTCACCGTGCGTCTACGGCGCGGCGACGACTACACGATCACCGACACGACCGGCGAGAACTTCACCTACGAGGAGGACCGCCTGTCGATGGAGCGCGTCGAGGACTCCGCCTTCGGCCCCCTCGACCGGATCGGGCAGCTGACGATGCGCAACCTCGACATCGCCGACACCCGCTCCAAGCTGAACACCTACCGCCGCATCGGCACCCTGGGCAAGGGCGATGTCTCCCCCGCCCTGGAGCCGGGCGAGTAACCGGTCACGACCGCGACACCAACCACAACTGCAACCGCAACCGCAACCAGCACGAACCAGAACCGCAACTCGGGAGTCGAGACGTACGCCAGAGCGCGCATCGGGCTCCCGAGTTGCCGATGAGCCCCGAACCGGGGAGTCGAGACGTACGCCAGAGCGCGCATCGGGCTCCCGAGTTGGCTCACACCCCTCCGGCCCCAGCGATGACCGACGGAGCATCGGCGAGAAAGCTGCGCCCCGGGTGCACCAGAAAGCGGCGCCTGATAGCCGTGCGCCCGAGCAACACCGGGTGACCCATTGAGCCGCGCTCGGCCAGCGTCATCTCGCACGCCCAGCGATGGCCTCCAAGGGCGACGGTCGTGCGGATGACCGGGCGCAGCTCCTCGACGCCGTTGGAGGACCGGATCATCCGGTCGGCAACCCAGCGCGCCCGCACCGGGCCCGGCGGGACGACCAGGTCCCGATCCTCCGCCGAGGTGTTCCCGGGCGGGGCCCCGGCGGCCTGGGGTGGTTGCTGCCATCGGCCGGCGTCGGTGGGATCCGGGGACGGGTCGCCATCGGGATCGGGATCGGCCGTTGCGTCCCGGTTGCGACCGCGAGGGTCGGCGCCGGCGTCCTCCTCGGGGGCGAGCAGCTCCATCGTCAGCCAGGTGCGGCCCGAGCGATCGGTTTTGCGGTGGAGTTCCCGGGCGTGCAGCGACGACGTCCTGGCACCGGTATCCAGCTTGGCGACGAGCCGGTAGGCGCCCAACTTGGGGAGATCGATGTGCTCGCGCCATCCGGCCAACCAGGCGGGGCGCACCACCCCGTTCGGACGGAACAGCTCAAGATCGCCAACAGGTTCACCCCCGGCATCGGCCGGCCCGGGCTCCGTGTCGGTCATCGCTCGTTCGTCGGGGCGATGAAGCCCACCGGACCGACCGCCGGGCCAGGTCGGCTCCACCCCACGTCCAGGCCGGCGAGTTCCGCCAGCGACCCGGCCAACGCCGAGCCGCCCGGATCCTCGGCTGCGATCACCAGCAGCGTGTCGTCGCCCGCCACGGTGCCGAGGATGCCGTCGAGGCCCGAACGGTCAACCGCCGAACCCACCACGTGCGCGCAGCCGGGCGGGGTGGACAACACGACCAGCTCGCCGCTGTTGGCAACCGCCACCACCCACTCCCCCAACACCCGGCGCAGGTGGTCGGCGGGCGCCACCTGGTTGCGAGGAAGCTCGGCGATCACGTAGGCCGAGTCCCCGCCTGGAATGCGCACCTTGACCGCGCCCAGCTCTTCGAGGTCGCGGCTGACCGTCGACGGGTTGACCGCAATGCCCTCCTCGGCGAGCAGCTCGGCCAGACGGGCCTGGCTGGTCACCCGCACCTCGCCGAGCAGCGCGGCGATACGGTGCTGACGCTGATGCTTGGAGAGCGGTCTGGCCTCAGCCACGGTTGCGCCGACCTTCCGCAGCCGCATCTCCCGCCCGGGCCGCATCACAGCGTTCGACCAGCCACCAGATCAGGCCCCGGGCGGCGTGCATGCGGTTTTCGGCCTGATCGAAGACTCGACTGCGGGGGCCGTCCAGCGCGCCGTCGGTGACCTCCTCGCCCCGGTGAGCCGGCAGGCAGTGCAACAGGATGGCGTCGTCGCGGGCCGCCTCCAACAGCTCCTCGGTCACCTGGTAGCCCTCGAAGGCCACCCGGCGGCGGTGCGCCTCCTCCTCTTGACCCATCGATGTCCAGGTGTCCGTGTACACCGCGTGGGCGCCGGTGACCGCCTCGATCGGATCGTCGACGACGGTGACGTCGGCGCCCGCCTCGGCCAGTCGGGCCAGCTCGGCATCGTCGAAGCGGTATCCGGCCGGGCCACACAAACGAACCGAATAGCCGGCCAGCGCCGAGCCCCGGGCCAAGGATCGGGCGACGTTGTTGGCATCGCCCACCCAGGCGATCTCGAGGGGTGCGATGTCGCCAAACTCGTGCTGCAGGGTGAGGAGGTCGGCAAGGATCTGGATCGGGTGGCCATCGTCTGAGAGCAGGTTGATCACCGGCACGAGCGAGTGGCTGGCCAGCTCGGTCAGGGTGCGGTGCGCAAACGTGCGGGCGCCGAGCACGGCGAAGTAGCGGGACAGCACCCGTGCGACGTCGGAGATCGCCTCCCGTTCGCCGAGGCCGATCTCGTCGGGGCGGATCGTCACCGGATGGCCGCCGAGCTGCACGACCGCCATCTCGGTGGAGTTGCGGGTGCGGGCGGAGGGCTTTTCGAAGATCAACCCGGCGCCCCTGCCACCCAGCAGCGTTCGGGGCGGGTCGGGGTCGGCCGAGCGCTCGAGGACGACGCCCAGGTCATCGGCTGAGAGGTCGGCCATCGACAGGAAGTGCGGCACCTGCTGGCTGGTTGTTGGGTTCATTTCGGGGTCCCTTCGATCGGGTTCATGTGCGCAGGCGTCGTGTGGGTCGGCGTCATGTGGGTCGGCATCATGCAGTTGGGCGTTGCACTGGTAGGTCGGTGCGGTTCGGAGCGTCGGGTCGGGGCGATGCCGTTGCAGGCACCGGGCGCGGGCATCAGTCACCCCCGGCGCGATGGGCGTCGAGCACGGCACCGATCCGGTCGGTCGCTTCCTCGATCTCCTCGTCGGAGATCAACAGGCTGGGGGCCAGGCGGAGCGCGGTCGGCGTCACCGCGTTGACGATGACGCCGGCGGCGAGCAGGTCGGCGGCCACGGGGCCGGCGTCGATGCCGTCCAGTTCCGCCGCCAGCAACAACCCGGCGCCCCGCACCTCGGCCACGCCCGCCAGCGCAGACAGGCCGCCCCGCAGCAGCGCACCGGCCCGAGCGGCGCGGGCGGGTACGTCCTCGTCCTCCATCACCTCGAGCGTGGCCCGTGCGGCGGCGGTACACAACGGGTTGCCCCCAAAGGTCGAGCCGTGGTCGCCGGGCCGAAAAGCGGCGGCCACCTCCGCCCGCGCCCAACAGGCCGAGATCGGTACGCCGTTGCCCAACGCTTTGGCGATGGTCACCACATCGGGGGCCACCCCGGCGTGCTGAAAGCCGAACCAGGCGCCGGTGCGCCCCAGCCCGGTCTGCACCTCGTCGAGGATCATCAACAGGTTGCGCTCGTCGCACAGCCGGCGGATGCCCGCCAGGTACTCGGTCTCGGCGGGGTGAACCCCTCCCTCCCCCTGGATCGGCTCGATGATCACGGCGGCGACCGTCTCGTCGATCGCCGACTCCAGGTGGGCCAGGTCGGCCCAGGCCACATGCCGGTAACCCTCGGGCATCGGGGCAAACGGTTCGTGCTTGGCCGGCTGGCCGGTGGCGGCCAGGGTGGCCATCGTGCGGCCGTGGAACGACCCGTAGGCGCTGACGACGACGTAGCGGCCGTGTCCGGCCCACTTGCGGGCCAGCTTCATCGCGCACTCGTTGGCCTCGGCCCCACTGTTTGCGAAGAACACCTGACCGCCTCCACCGAGCAACCGGTCGAGCGTCTGGGCCACCGGGGCGGCGTGCTCGGTGGCGTACAGGTTGGAGGTGTGCACCAGCCGCTGGGCCTGGGCCGCCACCGCCTCGGCCACCGCCGGGTGGGCGTGGCCCAGCGATGTGACCGCCAGGCCGGACAACAGGTCGAGGTAGCGCTTGCCCTCCCGGTCGGTCAGCCAGCTGCCCGACCCCTCGACGAACCGAATCGACGGCGCCGCATAGGTCGACATGATCGGGCAGCGCTCCATGCCCTCGGGTGCCCCCATGGCGGTGCTGTGTGGATCGGGGTTGTGTGCGGTGGTCATGTGTGCTCCGAAGTGCGGGTCTGTGTGCGGTCGGTGTGCGGCTCGACAGGTGTGGACGGGAGGTGTGGACGGGAGGTGTGGAGGTGTGCCGGTGAGATTCACCGGCACACCTCCACACCTCTCCGGGTTCACGTTCGGGTCAGCATCGTGCCGACGCCGGCGTCGGTGAGCAGCTCGAGTAACAGCACGTGGGGCTGGCGGCCGTCGACCAGGTGCACGCTGCCCACGCCGCCGTCGAGCGCCCGCAGGCACCCTTCGATCTTGGGCACCATGCCGCCGCCGATCGTGCCGTCGCCGATCATGGCGCGCGCCCGTCCCGCCGTCAGCGAGGCCACCAGGCTGTCCGGGTCCGCCTGGTCGATCATCACGCCGGGGACGTCGGTGAGAAAGATCAACTTCTCGGCGCCGAGCGCCTCGGCAACCGCTGCCGCGACGTCGTCGGCGTTGATGTTGTAGCTCTGCCCCCCGAAGGTGCCGATCGTGGAGATCACCGGAACGAGTTCCTCCTCGAGCAGGCGCCTGATCAGCTCGGGCCGCACGCTGGTGACCTGCCCGACGAAGCCGAGTTCGGCGGCCGCCGGGGCCACTTCGAGCAGCTGTGCGGCCGAGCCGGACAGGCCAACCGCCACCGGGTGGTGGGCGTTGATCGCAGCGACCAGCCCGTGGTTGACCTTGCCCACCAGCACCATCGACGCCACCTCGAGGGTGTCGGCGTCGGTCACCCGACGCCCCCCGACAAAGGTGGACGTCAGGCCCAGGCGGTCGAGCCAGGCCCCGATCTGGGGGCCTCCACCGTGCACGATCACCGGCTTGAGGCCAACCTGGTGCATCAGGACGATGTCGCGGGCGAACTCGGCCGACAGCGCCTCGTCGACCATGGCATGGCCGCCGAACTTCACGACGACGGTGGCCCCTCGAAACCGCTGGATGTACGGCAGGGCCTGCAACAGCACGTCCACGTCGCGCCGAAACCCGCCGAGCGCATCGATCACCGTCTCGCTGACCGTGCCGGGCTCGGCTGCGCCCTCCGAGGAAGATGCGGGGTTCGACGGATCCCGGTTCGGGAGGTCCTGATGCGGTGGGTCGAAGTTGGACGGCCCAGGATCGTTCATCGGGGCAGGCTAGCCGTCTTCAGCGAACTTGTGCAATGAATTGCAACAAATTGTAGCCCTGGTAGGGTTCGGCCATGGAGACCGTCGCCCCGTCCAGCCCCACATCGACCCCCCCAGCGTCACCCGGCCCCGCTCCGTCAAGCGGCGCAGCGTCCCCACCCGCAGCGCCACTGCGGGTGGGCATCGTCGGCGCGTCCGGCTTCACCGGCGCCGAGCTGATGCGCCTCCTGGCCGGCCATCCCCACCTCGAAGTGGCCTTCGCCACCGGCGCCTCGCAGGCCGGCTCCGGGGTGGCCGAGCTCTACCCTTCCCTCGCCGCCGCCTACGGCGACCTCGCCTTCGTCCCTTACGAGCCCGACCTGGTCGACGACGTCGACCTCGTGTTCTGCGGGCTGCCCCACGGGGCATCGATGGGCCTGATGGGCGAGCTTTTGCCCCGCGCCGGCAAGGTGGTCGACCTCGGGGCGGACTTCCGGCTGCCCGATGCGGCCACCTACCAGCGGTGGTACGGCGAGGAGCACACCGCCCCCGAGCTGCTCGACTCCGCCGTTTTCGGGCTGACCGAGCTGTGCCGCGTCGACGTAGCCGGCGCAGCGTTGGTCGCCAATCCGGGGTGCTATCCCACCGGGCCGTCGCTGGCGCTGGTGCCGTTCATGCGGGCCGGGCTGATCGAGCCGTCGGGGATCATCGTCGACGCCGCCTCCGGGGTGTCAGGTGCGGGGCGGCCCCCCAAGCCCAACACCACCTTTTGCACCGTCGACGAGAACTTCACCGCCTACGGCCTGCTCGATCATCGCCACACCGCCGAGATCGAGCTGATGACCGAGGCGCAGGTGCTGTTCACCCCGCACCTGGCACCGATGAACCGGGGCATCCTCGCCACCAGCTACGCCCGCCCCACCGGCGAGCTGACCACCGACGACGCTTTGGGCGTCCTGGCCGACGCCTACGGGTCCGAGCCGTTCGTCGTCGTCTCCGAGGCCAGCCCGTCGACCAAGGCCACCCTGGGCGCCAACACGGTGCACCTCACCGCCCGGGTCGATCCCCGCACCGGATGGCTCATCACCATCTCGGCGATCGACAACCTGGTCAAGGGCGCCTCGGGCCAGGCGATCCAAAACGCCAACGTCATGTTGGGCCTACCCGAGACCGCAGGCCTGCCCGTCGCCGGCCTGATGCCCTGAGGCCGATCCCTCGGCCCAGACTCAGCCGACCAGCGCCTCGACCAGGTCGACCGACGGCCGTCCCAGGGCCTCGGCGACCACCGGGTTCACCATGTGGCCGGCCGCCGTGTTGACGCCCAGCGCCAACGCCGGGTCGGCGGCGGTCGCCTGCGCGACGCCGTCCCGTCCGAGGGCGGCCAGGTACGGCAGCGTGACGTTGGTGAGGGCGTAGGTGGAGGTATGGGGCACTGCGCCGGGCATGTTGCCCACCGCGTAGTGAAGCACGCCGTGCCGCTCGAACACCGGGTCTTCGTGGGTGGTCTCCCGCGACGTCTCGACGCAGCCGCCCTGGTCGATGGCGATGTCGACGATCACCGCTCCCGGCTTCATCGTCTTCACCATCTCCTCGGACACGACCACCGGTGCCCTACCCCCCGCCACCAGCACCGCGCCGATCAGCAGGTCGGCCTCGGCCGCCGTGCGCTCGACCTGGCCGCGGTTTGCGGTCAGCGTCCGCACCCGTCCGTTGTGGATCTCATCCACCCAGCGCAGTCGGTCGACCGACTTGTCGAGCAGGTCGACGTCGGCGTCGAGGCCCGCTGCGGTGCGAGCGGCGTTCCAGCCGACGTTGCCTGCGCCGATGACCGCCACCCGCGCCGGGCGAACGCCGGGGACGCCACCCATCAGCACGCCGCGACCCCCGTGGTGCCGCTCCAGCAGGTTGGCGCCCACCTGCACCGACATGCGCCCGGCCACCTCGCTCATCGGTGCAAGCAGCGGGAGGGCACCCGAGGCGGTCTGCACGGTTTCGTAGGCGATCGAGGTCACCTCACGCTCGATCAGCGCATCGGCCACCTTGGGGTACCCGGCCAGGTGGAGGAAGGTAAACAGCGCCAGCCCGGGCCGCAGGTACTCAAATTCGGGCTCGAGTGGTTCCTTCACCTTGCACACCAGGTCGGAGCGCTCCCACAGCTCGCCGGCCTCGTCCGCCAGTTCGGCTCCGGCGGCGGCGTAGTCCTCGTCGGGGATGGCGGCGCCCGCCCCCGCTCCCGCCTGGACGAGCACCGCCACGCCCTGCTGGTGCAGCTCGCGCACTCCATCCGGGGTGATCGCCACCCGAAACTCGTCGGACTTGATCTCGGTGGGAATACCTACGGTCGTCACGGGCCGTGACGATATCGGCTTCCAGCTCCGGCGCCGGTGCCGCGTTGGTCGGCCCGGACGAGCTCGCAGGTAGCCTGAGGAACATGTCTACAACGGAGACCTCCGCCGGGACGGCGTCCGCACCGTCCGAGAGCACCGCACCGACGCCCACCCAGGATCGGGGGACCCCCGAACGGGCCGAGTTGATCCGGCTGGCCCGCCGGGTCGACCTGTTGGAGGACGATCGTCCGTCCCACACCGTGCTGTCCCCGATCGACGGCGAACCCCTGGGGCTCATGCCGATCGGCACCACCGACGACGTCACCGCCGCCATCACCGGCGCACGGCGAGCCCAGCGCATGTGGGCCGAGACATCGACCAAGGATCGGGCCCGGATCCTGGCCGACTACGCCGACCTCGTGCTCGATCATCGCGAAGAGCTGTGCGATCTCATCCAGCTGGAGAACGGTAAGAGCCGGGCCTGGGCCTTCGAGGAGGTCGCCGACACGACGATCACCGCCCGCTATTACGCTAAGACCGGCCCCAAGCTGCTGGCTGAGACCGGCAGGGCGAGCGCGTTCCCCGGCCTGATCCGCACGGTGGAGCGCCACGTGCCCAAGGGCGTCATCGGCATTATCTCGCCGTGGAACTACCCGCTGTCGCTGGCGGTCGGCGACGCACTGGCAGCGCTGATGGCCGGCAACGGCGTGGTGATCAAGCCGGACTCGCAAACCCCCTACACCGCGCTGCGTGCGGTGGAACTGCTCGAGGAGGCCGGTCTGCCCAAGGGGCTGATGCGAGTGGTCACCGGGCAGGGCCGTGTGGTGGGCACCGCCATCATCGAAAGCGCCGACTACGTGATGTTCACCGGCTCGACCGAAACCGGCAAGTCGATCGCCACCCAGAGCGCCGCCCGCCTGGTCGACTTCTCCGCCGAGCTCGGCGGCAAGAACGCCATGGTCGTCACCGACGACATCGACGTGGAACGGGCGGCCAAGGTGGCCACCATCGCCTGCTTCGCCAACGGTGGCCAGCTGTGCATCGCGATCGAGCGCATCTACGTGCTCGCTGAGGTGGCCGAGCAGTTCACCAAGGCCTTCGCAGCCGCCACTCGGGCGCTGCGGCTGGGTTCGGAGGTGGGCTACGGCCCCGAGATGGGGCCGCTGGCCTCAGCCGATCAGCTGGACAAGATGCGCGAGCACGTGACCGACGCTGTGTCCAAGGGCGCCACGGTCGTCGCCGGCGGCGATGCCCGCCCCGAGCTGGCGCCGTGGTTCCACGAGCCGACCATCCTCACCGACGTCCCCGCCTCGGCGGCGGTGTACCGGGAGGAGACGTTCGGTCCGCTCGTGTCGATCTACCCGGTGGCCAACGTCGACGAGGCGATCGCCGCCGCCAACGACACCGAGTACGGGCTCAACGCCTCGGTGCTGTGCCGGGACGCCTCGAGGGGCCGGGCGATCGCTCGCCGCCTGCGGGCGGGCACGGTCAACGTCAACGACGGCTACGCCGCCGCTTGGTCCAGCCTGGATGCCCCGATGGGCGGCATGGGCGCCTCGGGCGTCGGGCGGCGCCACGGCGCGGTCGGCCTGCTGAAGTACACCGAGTCGCAGAACATCTCCACCCGTTCCCCGCTACTCGACCTGGTCCAACGGCCCAGCAACCCGAGGGAATACGCTGAGCGGTTGAGCACCGCGCTGAGGCTGCAGAAGTATCTGCCGTTCTAGCGCCCCACGGCCGAGGAGGATGAGCCGGTGAGCGTCGAGATCATCACCATGTTCGTGTACCTGTTCGTGGCGTTCGCCCTGGTGATCGTGGCGATCCCGCAGTGGCAGGCGGCCGGCCAGGAATACCTCGAGCACGTGTTCAGCACCAAGGAGCGGGCGGAAGCGGTCAACCGCCTGCTGGTGACCGGCCTGTCGCTGATCACCTTGTCCCTGGCCCTGTTCCTGGTCGGCCTCGGGTCACCACGTACCCCCACCGACGCCGTCACCACGCTGTTCCTTCGTCTGGCCGCCCTGCTGGCCGTCGTCGGCGCCGCCTTTCTCACCAACCTGGGCGCCTACGGCTACCTCGGCAACCGGATCCAGGACGAACGGGACGAGGACGCCGAGGACGCCGAGGAGAAGGCCTCACGAGCCGAGCAGGCACGAACCGAGGCGGCCACGCCAGGCCGCACCCCCGCCGACACGACCGGTGAGCCCTCCACTCCGTTCGATCCGGTCATCACGGCCGATCCTCCAGCCTCGCAGGCGGACCCGGGCCGATCGGAACCACAGCGATGACCTCGGTCCTCATCTCCGCCGTCGTCTACATCGGAGTGGCGGTGGTCCTGCTGGTCTTTCTGGGCCCCTTGATGCGCGAGAGCGGGCAGATCTACCTCGAGGACGTCTTCCCGGACGAGAAACAGGCGGCGACCGTCAACAACATGTTGCTGATCGCTTTTGCCTTGTTCACGCTGGCGATGGCGTCGTTGCTGGTCGGCCTGGGCATCCCGTCGGGCGGCGAGGCGGCCGTCCGGGTGCTGGTCAGCAGGGTGGCGCTGCTGTTGTTGATCGTCGGCGTCAGCCACCTGGTCAACCTGGCGATCTTCGGCACCCTGAGGCGCCGCTTTCACGCCGAGGCCTGACCGGCCTCAGCT
>NZ_DAOLGP010000028.1:24708-32307 GCF_035329545.1 Candidatus Neomicrothrix sp. | reverse complement strand
CAGGGCGGCCCGGGCAGCGGTGACCTCGTCGTCGCTCAGCGTGTGATCGGGAGCGCGCAGCACCACCGACCAGGCCAGCGACTTGTTGCCCTCGCCGATGGCATCGCCTCGGAACTCGTCGAACAGCTCCAAGCGTTCGAGGAGGTCGTCCCCGGCCTCGGTCAGCGCCGAGCGGAGGCGACCGGCCGGGATGGCCTCGTCGAGCACGAAGGCCAGGTCCATGACTGCCACGGGGTAGTGGCTGACCGGCCGGGCCAGCGCCGGTGGGTGCGGTAGGGCGAGCAGGGCACGCAGGTCGAGGCGCAACCAGGCCACCCGTTCGTTTACCTCCGCAGCGGCGAGCACCGCCGGATCAACCTCGCCCACCTCTCCGACGACCACCCCGTCGACGGCGACGGTCGCCGAACGGGTGGGGTGCAACCCTCCGGACAACGCGTCGCTGTGCTGATCGAGTTCGGGGGCGCCGAAGCCCAGCGAGTCCAACAACACGCCCAACAACTCGACCGCCTCGGGAGCGGCGGCCCCGCCGAGGGCGGCGCCCAGGTCGGTGCGCTCACCGACGAGCACCGTGTCGGTGGCCATCGGGTCGTCAACCACCGAGCGTCCGGGGAACACGGTGCCGATCTCGTAGATGCACAGCCCGGTGGAGCGGGCTCTGGCGTTGGCTCCCAGGGTGTCGACCAGTCCGGGCAGCAGCGAGGGCCGCAGCACCGACTGCTCGGCCACCAGCGGATTGACCACGCTGGGCGCGCCCAGCTCGGCCAGCCCGAAGCGGTCGAGGTCGGCGGCGGACAGGAACGGCAGCGGCGCCACCTCGGTGAGGCCCCGACCCACCAGCGTGCGGCGCAGCAGCCGGGTGTCGGCCTGGGAGGGGCTGAGCGCCCCGACGAACGCCGAGGTGACCGTCGCCCGGGGGAAGGTGTTGTAGCCCTCGAGGCGGGCCACCTCCTCGATCAGGTCGATCTCGCCGGTGGCGTCGGGGCGCCACGACGGCACGGTGACCGCCAGCGACCCGACCTCGTTTGTGGCGACCTCGAAGCCGATCGAACGCAGGTGCCCGGCAATGCGTCCGGCGTCGAGCGACCCCCCGGTGATGCGGTTCACCTGGGCGGTCCGCAAGGTGATCACCGTGGGCTCGGGGGCATTGCCCGTTTCGTCGATCACGCCGGGGTGCAGCTGGGCGCCGGCATGGTCGACCAGCAACTGCGCAGCGCGGCGCGCGGCGAGCGGCGCCATTCCCACGTCCGCGCCCCGTCGGTAGCGGGTGCCGGCTTCGGAATACACGTTGAGCCGATCGCTGCTCACCTGGATGCGCTCGGGCCGCCACCAGGCCAGCTCCAGGAGGACGTCGGTGGTCGAGGGGCTGATCTCGGTCGATGCTCCACCCATCACCCCGGCGATGCCCACCGCCGTGCCGGTGCCGTCAGCGATCACGCCGTCGCCGGCGGTCAGCGTGCGGGTGACCCCGTCCAGGGTCTCGATCGTTTCGCCGTCGCGCCCGTCGCGCACCACCAGCTCGCCGTCCGGCACCTTGGCCAGGTCGTAGGTGTGGCTGGGCTGGCCCAGCTCCAACATGACGTAGTTGGACACGTCGACTACCGCCGAAATCGGTCGCATGCCGGCGGCGATCAGGCGCTGGGCCATCCACCGGGGCGACTCTGCCGCCGGATCGATGCCCGACAGCACCCGGGCGACGAAGCGCCCGCACAGGTCGACGTCATCGATGCGCACCGACGCCAGCTCGGCCGCGTCGGTGCCCGACGTGGCCACCTGCGGGTCGGGCAGGGCGAAGGGCACCCCGAAGAAGGCGGCCAGGTCGCGGGCCACCCCGGCCATCGACAGCGCGTCGGGACGGTTGGCCTCCACCTCCAGCTCGATGACCACCTCGGCGCTCAGGCCGAGCGCCTCGCCCACCGGGGCGCCGAGGGGCAGGTCGGCGCTCAGGTGCAGGATGCCCTCGTGGTCGTCGCCCAGGCCCAGCTCCTTCGCCGAGCTGAGCATGCCGTTTGACCATTCGCCGCGCATCTTGCGGCGGGCGATCTCCATGCCATCTGGCATCACCGTGCCGATCGTCGCCAGCGGCACCAGGATGCCCGGCTCCAGGTTGGAGGCGCCACAGGCGATCTGCAGCGCCTCCCCGTCGCCGGCGTCGACGTCGACCAGGCGGATGCGGTCGGCGTCGGGGTGGGCCCGGACGTCGAGCACCTTGGCGACGACGACGCCCTCCAGGTCGGAGCCGACCGTCTCGATCGACTCGACCGACAGGCCCAGGCTGCCGCACGCCTCGGCGATCAGCGCCGGGTCGTCGGGCAGGTCGGCAAACTCGGACATCCAGGACAGAACGACTCGCACTAGTTCACTCCAGTGTCGACATCATGCACGCGGGAACCCCACAGGTTCACCGCAGCATTGCGGGTGGTTGGATCGATCAACGTGACGGGACGACCCGCAACGCAGCGCCCGACTCCAGGGTGGGGTCGAGTGAGACTCTCGGCATGGGTCACAACGGCGCTCGCCAAGATCAGAACTGGGACAGGAAGCGCACGTCGTTGGCGACGAACTCGCGGATGTCGGGCACGTCGTGGCGCATTTTCGCCAGCCGGTCGATCCCAAAGCCGAAGGCGAAGCCGGACCACATCTCGGGGTCGATCCCCCCGTTGCGCAGGACGGTCGGGTGCACCATGCCGCAGCCGCCGATCTCCAGCCAGTCTCCGCCGGCGGTTCGCATGTCCACCTCGGCCGACGGCTCGGTAAAGGGGAAGTAGCTCGGCCGGAACCGGGTCTCGAACTCGGTGCCGAAGTAGGTCTTGATAAACGTATCGATCGTCCCGGCCAGATGCCCCAGCGTGATGTCGCGGTCGATCACCAGCCCCTCCAGCTGGTGCAGGGCGGCCAGGTGCGTGGCGTCGGTGCGCTCGTTGCGGTACACCCGGCCCGGCATGATGGCGTAGATCGGTGGCCCGCCGCGCTCGGCGGTGACCGCCCGCATGTGACGGATCTGGACCGGCGACGTGTGGGTGCGCAGCACGTAGTCGCCCGGCCCGCCCAGATCGAGATGGAACGTGTCGTGCATGCCCCGGGCCGGATGATGGGGCGGGATGTTGAGGGCGCCGAAGTTGAACCAGTCGGTCTCCAGGTCGGGGCCCTCGGCCACCTCGAAGCCCAGCCCGATGAAGATGTCCTCAAGCCGCTCGCGGGTGGCGGTGACCGGATGCACGTGGCCCCGGTTGACCGGCCCGATGAAGCGGGTGAGGTCGAGCGCTTCGGCCTCCATGCTCGCCCGATGCTCGGCGGCGGCGAGCTCGGACCGGCGGGCCTCGATCGCCGCCCCCAGCGCCTCGCGTGTGGCGTTGAACGCAGCACCGGCCTCGCGACGCTGGTCGGGTTCGAGCGAGCCGAGCGACCGGCGGGCCATCGACAGCTCCGACTTCTTGCCCAGCAGCGTTGTTTCCAACGCCGTCAGCTCGGCGAGCGTCGCCACGGCGTCGACGGCCTCGACACCCGCTTGCGCAATTCGTGTGGCGGCGATCTGGGTGGCCTCGACGGTCATGTCCTCATCTTCGCGGTTGTGCGGGCCCGGGCCGAATTCGTTCGACGGGCGCCTGCCGTGCGGTTCAGGCGATCCGGGCCTGGCGTGCCGCCTCGAATGCGATGACGGCTGCGGCGGACGCCACGTTGAGCGACTCCACCCCCGAGGCCATCGGGATCGACACGCGGTCGGGAAACTCGGCGAGCAGGGCGGCGTCGACACCTTGGCCCTCCGAACCCATCACCAGGGCCGTCGGGGCAGACCAGTCGATCTCGTCGGGGGCGGGACCACCGGGAGCGGCGGCCACGATCGCCACGCCGGCGTCGCGCAGCCGGCGCAGCTCGGCGAACAATTCGTCGGTCTCGGCCACCGGGTAACGCAGCGCCCAGCCGGTCGAGGCCCGAAGCGCTTTGGGGCCCCATGGGTCGGCCGAGTTGCGGTCGCACACCATGCCCGGGCTTCCCGCCGCAGCGGCCACCCGAACCAGGGCGCCGACGTTGCCGGGGTCCTGGACGCCGGCGGCGATCAGCAGAGGCGCCCCGCCGTTGCTCGACGTCGCCAGCTCCGCCGGATCGTGCTCGGGTCGGGGCACCAGCGCCACCACGCCCTGAGGGGTCGTGGAGTCGAGCACCTTGTCGAGCACACCGGAGCGCACCGCTTCGAGGGGCACTCCTGCCCGGTCGGCGACGGCGATCAGGTTGGCGACTGCCTCGTTGCTCGCCGAACCGATGTCGTAGAGCATCCGCTGCACCGGAGATCCGGCCTCGAGCAGCTCGAGGAGCACCTTGGGGCCTTCGACGACGACGACGCCGCTGTCACGACGCGAGCTGCGACGCCCCAAAAGGCGTCGCAGCTCGATGATCAGTGAGTGTTTGGCCCCGATGGTCCGCACTTCGGCGGCCCGCTGGGGGTCGACCGGGGACGACCTCAGGAGGCGGCCTGGTCGGCGCCGTCTGCGCTGTCCGCCTGATCGTTGGCGGCCTTGGCCACACCGACGAGGGCGGCGAACGCTGCCGGCTCGTGGACGGCCAGGTCGGCGAGGACCTTGCGGTCCACCTCGACCTCGGCGGCCTTCAGCCCGGCGATGAAGCGCGAATAGCTCATGCCCTCGGCGCGACACCCGGCGTTGATCCGCTGGATCCACAGCTTGCGAAACTCGGCCTTGCGGGCCCGGCGGTCACGGTAGGCGTACTGCCCGGCGTGCATGACCGACTCGTTGGCCGCCTTGAAGGTCCTACTACGGTTTCCGTAGTGGCCCTTGGCCCGCTCCATGACGGTACGGCGCTTCTTGCGGGCATGGACGGATCTCTTGACACGTGCCACGGCGGTGCTCCTTCTCTCGAACTAGGGGGGGGAAACAGCGGGGCGAGGCCCCGGACTACTCAGCGATCAGCGCTTGCCCAGCAGGCGCAACGCCCTGTCACGATCGCCACCGGTGACCTCGGCCTCGTTGGCCAGGCGGCGCTTGCGGCCTGAGCTCTTCTTCTGCAACAGGTGGTTCTTGCCCTGGTGCCGGCGCATGAGCTTGCCTGACCCTGTGACCTTGAACCGGGCCTTGGCGCCGCGGTGCGTCTTCATCTTCGGCATGACGATTGCTCCTTCCGGCGCTTGGCCGGTTCGCCGCTCATCGGTAGACGGGCGGCACTTACTCGGGGGATGTTCCTGAGAAATGGTCGGCGGTGGCCGGCGATCCTCAGGACTCGGTGGCTGCGGTCTCGACCTCGACGGGGGCCTCGTCCGATTCGGTCGACTCCGGGGCCTCGGCCTCGGGGGCGGCCTCGGGCGGTGCGATCGGTGCGGCCACCTCGGCCTCTGCCCTGGCTTGGGCGGCTGCGTCGTGCTCGGCCTTCTTCAGCTCGGCGGCATAGGCCGCCTGCGCCTTCTTGTCGGGGCCCAGCACCATCGTCATGTTCCGACCGTCCTGACGAGGTGGGTTCTCCACCCGTGCCAGGTTCTTCAACTGGTCGGCGATGCGGTTCAGGATCTTCATCCCCAGCTCGGGGTGTTGCATCTCTCGACCACGGAACATGATCGTGATCTTCACCTTGTGCCCCTCTTCGAGGAACTCGGTGACCTTGCGGGTCTTGGTGTCGAAGTCGCCGATCCCGATCTTCGGGCGGTACTTCATCTCCTTGACCACGATGTTGGTCGACTTCTTGCGTGACTCCTTGGCCCGCTGTTGCTCCTCGTACTTGAACTTTCGATAGTCCATGATGCGGACCACCGGTGGTTTGGCCTTGTCGGCTACTTCCACCAGATCCAGGTCCCGATCACGGGCGAGGTTCAAGGCTTCGGGCAAGGGACGGATTCCGAGTTGTTCGCCATCGAGATCGATGACCCGCACCTCGCGGGCCCTGATCCGGTCGTTGATCCGTGGTTCGTCTGCTGGCGGTGCTATGACCGATCACTCCTCAAGTGCACGTCCTTTCGAAACGTCTGCAGTTCTGCATTTCTCTGGATGCGGCCACCGAGGTGGCCGGCCCACGCACCCCGCTGTTGCGGAGGGCGGCGCAGTAGGTTCTTTGGATGTCCTCGGAGCCTGGGCGCCTGCAAAGAAACCGCGCCGTCGGGCTCGACAAGGCCGAGATCCGTTGGTTCGACCCGGGCAGCTCACTCGCTTCCCAGGTGGGGGCAAGCCCCGCTTCGTTGTAGTGAGGGCGTTACCCTACCAGCCGCCCAGTGACGCCAACCACCCCCGGGGTGACCGACGCCCCAGCCTGACGCAGGGTGGCCTCGCGGCGTACCCTCGGGTTTCCTCGCGATGGCCGACGCTGCGGCGCCACCATCGTCTCATCGGCCATCCCCTCGGGAGTCATCACCATGCCCAGCCTCTGGACGCCGGACGGCGAACGTAACGTCGAGCGCGAGAGCCCCGCTCCCGCCGCCGAACCCACCGCCTCGTCCCCACCGCCCGCCGGCGGGCCGGGCGCAGCCGCCGGCGGAGGGGACGACATGGCCCTGAGCGCCACCGAACTGAAGGCGCAAGCCGAACAGCTGGGCATCGACCTCGATTCGCTCAGCCCCGAGGAGCGGGCTCAGGCCGAGGCCGCCGTCGTCGAGATGGCCGCCACCCGCGCCCGCCTGGCCGAAACACCCGCAGCCGAGGTGATCGCCAACCACCTGATGGGCTTCTACGAACTCGGCGCGATCCACCTCAGCCGCCAGCCACCGGCCTTCGAGGACGCTGCTCTCGCCATCGACGCCCTGCGGGCCGTGCTCGAACGGGTCGGCGACCGGCTCGGCGAGGCCGGCGCAGTGCTCAACCAGGCGCAGACGCAGATTCAGATGGCCTTCGTGCAGGTCAAGGACCAGCACGCCGCCGCAACGTCCGGCACCGCTGCGGGCGACGCTGCCGGTGGCGGCGAGGCTCCCGATGCTTCCGGCACCGGCGACGCCTGAGCCTCGCCAAACCATTCAGATGAGCGACGCACCGACGCCGTTTCCGCCGACCGGGCCCCAGCACGGCACGGTCGACACCTTCGACTCTCACGCCTGCCTGGGCACGATCGTCGATTCGGCCGAGCGCAGGTGGCCGTTCCAGGGCACCTCGCTCGTCGACGGCAGCCGTGAGGTCGACCCCGGCACCCCGGTCACCTTCGTCGTCGCCCGCCGCCACGGTGGCACGTTCGAGGCCGACCTGATCGCGCCGCTTCGCGCTGAAGCGGTCCGGGCCGGCGTAGAAAGGGTTCTGGAGTGCGAGACCCGCCGGTCGATCGACGACGCCATCGTTGCTGGGTACCAGAAGCACCCTCAGACCGAGGCCGACGCGCACGCCGCCACTGCGTCGCTACGCGCTGCGATCGAGGAGGAGCCCTGGTAGCTCACGCGCAATCCACTCCCGGTCGGCTCCACTCGGGGTCGAAGGGTCCAACCGGATGCGCTATTCAGGCGGCGCCAGTGCGGCCAGGATGCGGTCGGTGTCGGCTGCCGTGCCCACCGTCAGTCGCACGCCGACGTCGGGGAACACCCGGGCGATGATGCCCGCGGCCTCCAGCCGGTCGCCCACCTCGACGGCGCGCTCCCCCACGCCGAACCAGACGAAGTTGGCCTGGCTGTCGGGCAGGTTCCAT
>NZ_DAOLGP010000028.1:0-24608 GCF_035329545.1 Candidatus Neomicrothrix sp. | reverse complement strand
GCGCTCCCCCACGCCGAACCAGACGAAGTTGGCCTGGCTGTCGGGCAGGTTCCATCCGGCGCCGTTCAGGCCCTCGATCAGCCGTGATCGCTCGGCGATCACCTCGGCGACGGCCGCCTCCATCGCCCCGCGCTCACCGAGCGCCGCCAGTGCGGCCGCCTGGGCCGGCGCCGACACCGAGAACGGCAATCGCACCGCATCGAGGGCGGCGATCACCGTCGGTGAGCCCAGCGCGTAGCCAACCCGCAGCCCGGCCAGGCCCCACGCCTTGGAGAACGTGCGCAGCACCACCAGGTTGGGGTACTCGCTGAGCAGCTCGACGCCGTCGGGCACGTCGGGATCGGTCACGAATTCGTGGTACGCCTCGTCGAGCACAACCAGCGTCTCGCTGGCGACGCCGTCGAGCACCTTGCGCACGTCGTCGGTCCGCCAGGCGGTGCCGGTGGGGTTGTTGGGGTTGGCGATCAACACCAGCCGGGCGTCGCTGCCGTTGGCTGCGCTGACAAACCCCTCGGGGTCCAACGACGCGTTGACGTTGGGCACGGCTGCCGAGGAGGCCCCGGACAGGCGGATCAGCTGCGGATAGGCCTCGAAGGATGGCGAGCCGTGCACCACGTGATCACCCGCCGAGCTGGTGGCCCCCACCGCTTCGGCGATCAGGGCCACCGAGCCGCCGCCCAGGCACACCTGGTCGGCCCCCAGACCGTGGTGGGAGGCGAGCGCCTGGCGCAACGCCCCGGAGACCGGATCCGGGTAGCGATTGGCTCCCGCCGCAGCGGCCGCTGCCGCCGCCACCGCGGCCACCGCCGGGGCCGCCGACAGCTCGTTGGACGACAGCTTCACCACGTCGCTACCGGTCGCCGAGCGTCCCGGTCGATAGGGCGCACCGGCGTGCACCTGCGTTCGGAACCTCGGGCCGGCCACTCCGTCAGCCACGTCGGGACCCGCTCATTGCGCTGGGGATGCGCGCTCGGCCGGCGACGTCGTTGAAGCGTTGAGGGGCGTCGCAGCGCGCGGCACCGAGAACCGCACGATCGGCTCGGGGCTGAGTAGGTGAGTCAACCGGTCGGCCCAGGGTTCGACCACCGATTCGGGGCTGTGGTCGATCCGTACCCGGGCCTCGACGGTCACGCGGGTGAGCCCATCGGCCTCGTAGGTATCGGTCACCTCGACCGACTCGACCGCCGCCGGCGCCAGCGAGGTCACCGCCGCAGCCAGGTCGACGTTGGGGCAGTCGCCCACCGGCCAGTCGACGCCGACGATCAGCCGGTATCGGGCCAGGTGCTCGGCGCTCCAAGCATCGAGCTCGGCCCCGGTGACCGTGGCGTGGTTGTGCACCCGCAACGACACCGGACCCACCCGGGCGTCCACCCCGATCCCGGCCAGGTACTCCTCCGCCCACGGCGAGTCGACGACCACTGCCCCGTTGGGCGTTACGACCAGGCGATCGTCGAGCTGCAGCTGATCATCATCCGCGCCGATCACCCGCCCGACGTGGGTGGGAGCGCCGCCCGACAGCCGGCGGATGCCGACGAGCGAAGCATCCCGCGAGGCCGCAACCAGGTCCCGCTCGGTACTGCGCACCGCCTCGACAGCACCCTCGGATCCCTGGGCCAGCGTCCGTCGAAACCAGGTGGGCAGGCCCCTTGCCACGCGGTCCAGCTCGTCGATCAACCCGGCCGTGTCGGCGCCGGCGGCCGGGTCGACCCGCCGGGTCAGGTCGGCGACGGCACGATGCAGGCTCTGTCTCACCAGCGGATCGGTTCGTGAGGCGTTCAGCTGGGCACTGGCCACCTGTTCGTAACGCACCGTGTCGTAGGTGCGGGCGACCAGGGCGGCGAGCAGCTGGAAGGTGGGGGTCCGCACCTCCCACAACAGCTCGAGGGGCACGCCGGAGTCGACCAGGGCTGCACCCAGCGACAGCAGCACGAACTCGCTCACACCCTCCACCCAGGCCATCGCCCGGTCGTGATCGGTCGGGCTGAGCAGGATCGGCCGCATGCCGACCTCGCCAAGTAGCGCCAGGGTGGCGGCGGCAAGGCCGTCCTCGAGCGCGCGTTCGTGGTCGACACCGTGCTCCGAGTCCACGGTCGGCTCGAGGTCGACAGCGTGCTCGGGGTCGAGGCAGACGACCGCCGTGTGGCCAACCGCCGACGCGGTGTCGGGACCGACCAGGACATGCAGCCCCACGATCGAGTCGGTGGCGGCACGACCAGCAAACGCCTCGGCGGCGGCTACCTGGGCGGCGGTGAACACCAGCAGCGGCGGCAGGGCCGGTGCTCGGCCGGACAGCGAACCGACGGACAGGGCGCCGGCGACCTGAGCCAGACCGTCGGAGGCCACGGTGATCCACACCTGGTCGGCTGCGGCGGCCAGCGCGGCCAGCGGAACCCCGTCGTCGGTGGTCTCGGCGCCGTCACCTGCCACGTTGAGGTGCACCGCCTTGACGGTCGGGCCGCCCGGGCGCATGGGGGGAAGCCGGTATTCGACGTCCGGATCGGTGTCGGCGATGACGATGTGGCTCGGGGTTGCGCCTCCGCCGAGCGGCGCCATGGGGCCGAGGTGCTCGGCCACCCAATGTCCGGTCACGCCGGCGCCGCCCACCACGAGCAGGGTGCCCTGCGCCAGCCCTCCGCCCGCCGGGGGGCCGGTGCTGGTGGAGGTGGCGCTCACCTGTCGTGCCCGAGCGCAGCCAGCACCACCGGAGCTTCCACCAGCCGCGTGGCGTGAACCTCGATGTCGAAGCCGGCGAGATGCGATCCGGCAGCGCCGACCACCGCAGACAGCCCCTTGGTGCGTTCGACCGCCGTTGCGCTGTCGACAGCACCGCCGTCGGGGTCGGCCAGCTCGGCGGTCGGATTGCCCACCCACGTCGTGCCGGGACGCACAGCTGCGACACCGCCGACCAGTTCGGACAATTCCTCGACCTCGTCGCCCGCCGGTGTGAGTGACACGATCACCCGGCCCGGGCTGCGCAGACGGTCGATCGTCTCGAGCACCTCGAGCAGTTGCTCCGAGTCGATGCCCGCCTCCGCCTGAACCAGCACCGGGTTGTCCATCCGGGCCAACAGGTGCACCTGGTGGCTGTCCGGCACCAGCTCGGAGGCTCGGGCGACCAGCAGATGGGCGTCGAGCAGCGCCCGGGTGCCGTCGGGCGCCAGGTCGGGGGTGAGGCGGCTGGAGAAGTACAGCGACGCCCGTTGGATTTGGGTGTAGACGTCGGGGTCGACCCCGCAGGCCTCGATGAACGCCAGGTCACGGCGCAGGTTGCCACGAACCTGGGTCCAGCGAGCGGTAACCGTCCGGTCTCCCCCGTCGGCGTCCAGCCAACGCTCCGACTGGTCGAACGCCGAGAAGCCGCTGGCGACCAGCGCACGCAGCAGGTTGGCTCGCGCCGAGCCGTCGGACGTATCGCCCGGGGAGCCGCCGGCGTCGGGGTCGACGCCCAACTCGATCACCTTGAGGGTGCGGCGCCCCTCCTCCGACATCGAGGTACCGGTCAGTGCCAACACCAACCCCAGCGCAGCTTCGAGGTGCTCGGGCTGGACGACCGGTCCCCTCACCGCAGCGCGAAGAAACCGGCTGTCTCGACGGGCGAGCGCATCGGTGTCGCTGCGAAATCGGTCCAGTTCGTTGGTGACGACCAGCATCGGCTGGACGCTAGTGGTACCCCTCGCCCGGGGGCACATGCGATCGCCTTGGCCGGCACATCCCTCACCCTTCCCGAAGTCGGGAGCCCAAACAACCGCCAGACCGCGCCCTGCACTCCCCAGTTCCAGGCCCTCCCCCAAGTCGGGAGCCCAAACAACCGCCAGACCGCCCCTTGGGCTCCCGAGTTGGGGCATGCGAGGGGCGTGCGGCGGGTGGACGGGTGGACGGGTGGACGGGGGATGGGCGACCCAGCGGCTGGCTACTCGGCTTCGATCCAGGCCAGCAGCCTGGGGCGGCTGGCGTCGATCTCCCGCTGCAGCAACCGCTCGAGTACGGGGCCGAACAGCGAGCCGCCGTAGCTGAGGGTCATCTTCATCGTCGACACCTCGGGTTCCAGCTCGTCGATCACCACCGACAGGACCCAAGGGCTGTGGTCACGCCCGTCGTGCTCGCGCCGCTCGAAGCGAACCTCGGAAGGGTCGTCGCACACGGTACGCACCATGCGCAGTCGCTTCGAGCGCTGCAGCGGCCCCACCCGACTGCCCAGGTCGACGATCCATGCCGGGCCCTCGTCGTCGGGGTGAGGCTCGGTCCCCTCCACCCGCTGCACGATGTCGAGCCAGCGCGGGTAGTCATCCAACCGATCGATCCGGGCGAACAGCGTTGCCGGTTTGACGGGGGCGACGACCGCTGCGGTTACCTGCACGGGGGCACCCTATTCATTCCCGTCAGGATGCGACGAACGGCCAAACCCGACCGAGATGCGGTCCTCTACTGATCCAGCCGGGAGCGTTGGGCCAGTCCCTGGGCGGCGACGACGAGCAGACCGCACATCAGGCCAAGGACGGCGGCGACCAGGGTGCCCAGGGCGACCGCCTCCGGCGCCTGGCGGGACAGCAGGCGGCCGACCAAGGTGGGCAACGTGGGGGCGTCACCCCGCACGACGAAGGTCGATGCACCGAACTCCCCCAACGCAACGGCGGCCGACAGCGCCGCCCCGCCCGCAATACCGGTGGCTGCCAGCGGCAACAACACCCGACGCCAGCGCTCGACCTCGCCTGCCCCCAGCGTGGCGGCCACCTCCTCGAGTCCCCGGGGGGCGGCGAGCATCACCGGGACGGTCACCCCGACGGCGAAGGGCAGCGCCATCGCCGCCTGCACCAGCACGACTGCGGCAGCGCTTCCCCGCAGGTCGACTGGGCCGATCAGGCCCATCAGCACCACGCCGAGACCGATCGCCGCCGCCGACACGCCCACCGGCAAAGCGACCACGCCCTGGGTGAGCCGGCCCCGACCTGAGCGCAACGCCAGGCCCAGACCGATCGCCGCCACCGTGCACACCACCGCCACCGCCACCGCGTAGCCCAACGAGCGACCCACCGCAGGCCCCAGCGGTGGAACGCCCCGGGTGCCGTCGCTCCACAAGGCAGCGAAGCGCGCCGGGGTGACCCCGGTGAGCTGTCCGGCGAGGGCGACGAAGGGGGCGACCGTGAACAGTCCCACCAACGCGACGACGCCGGCGACCCAGCCCCACTCGACGCCTGTGGGCCGGCGGGTGCTGCCGAGCGCCCCGGCGCCGGTTCCCAGACGCCCGCCGGCACCGATTGCACCCGACGAGCCACGTCCCAACGAACCACTCCCCAACGAACCGCCGCCCGGCGAGCGACGGCCCGCAGTGGCATAGGCAACCCCGACCACCGCGACGAAGCCGGCCTGCACCAGCGCCAGGATGGCGGCACCCCGCAGGTCGAGCAGCTGGGTGCCCAGGTACCAGACCTCGGCATCGAGGGTCGCCCATCGCGGTCCCCCCAACACCAACACGACGCCCAGCGACCCGGCTGTGAGCAAGAAGACGAGGGCGGCCGCCCCGGCGACCGCCGGGAGGATCTGGGGCAGGACGACGGCGGCGCCGCGGCGCCACCCGCCGGCGCCGAGGGTTCGGGCGGTCTCGAGCTGGGCCGACGGCAAGGCTTCCAACCGGGCACCGACGATGGCGACGACGATGATCAGCTCGTAGCTGACGTGGGCGACGACGATCAGTGCCAGCGATCCCGCCGAGCCCGGCTGGGGCGCCAGCGACCCAAGCGGCCCACCTGGACCCAGCAGCGCCAGCACGGCGGCGCCGACCACGACGCTGGGCAAGACGAACGGAGCGGCGATCAGCGCCCGGAGGACGCTGCGGCCCGGGAACCGGAACCGGGCGAGCACGACGGCGATCGGCAGCCCGACCGCCAGGGTGGCGACGGTGGACGCACCCGCTTGGACGAGCGTCACCCAGCCGGTACGGACCAGACGCTGACCGATCGGCACCGTCGAGTCGATCGACCCGGGCACCCCGGTGCGGGCCGCCCAGGTCAGCGTTGCCAGCGGCGCGATCACACCGAGGCCGAGCAGCACCCAAGTTGGCACCTGGGTGAGCGTCGTACGCACACGACCGACGTCGACGCTCACCCGGCGATCGCCCGCCACTGTTCGGTCCAGCGGTCCCGGTTGGCGGCGATCTCGTCGGGATCGAGACGCAGCGGATCGACGGCCTTCACTGCGAAGCGCTCGAACACCTCGGGAGTCTCGACGTCTCGGATCGGGAAAACGAAGTTGGCCAGCGGGATCGAGCGTTGGTTCTCGTCGCTGAGCAGGAAGGCGACGAGCGCACGCGCCGCCTCGGGGCGTTGGGTGCCGACGAGTACGCCGGCGTACTCGACCTGCTCGGTGCAGGTGGCCTCGATCACCTCGCTCTGCGGTTCGGTGCGCTCGCCCTCGGAGTAGAACACCTCGGCCGGCGGGCTGGACCCATAGGACACGACCAGGGGCCTGTCGCCACCCGACACGGTGTAGGCGGCCTCATAGGCGTCGGACCAGTCGGCGGCCACCCGCACCTCGTTCTCGACCAGGCGCTTCCAGTAGTCCTGCCAGTCGTCCTCGCCGAAATGGGCGATCGTGCCCAGCACGAACGCAAGCCCCGGCGACGATGCGGCGGCGTTCTGCGTGACCAACAGCCCCCGGTAGCGCTCATCGGTCAGGTCCTCGAGGGAGCTGGGCACCTCGAGGCTGTTCTTGGCAAACCAGGCGGTGTCGGCGTTGACGCACACCTGGCCCGAGTCGATCGCCACCACCGTGTCGCCACCGGGTCCGTCGACCCGGTACTCCTCGGGCACCAGGTCGAGGATCTCCTCGGGCAACGGCTCGAACAGCTCGGCGTCCAGTGCGCGGGTGAGCAGTGTGTTGTCGACGCCGAAGAGCACGTCGCCCTCCGGGTTGCCGGCCGACAGCACGGCCCGGGCGGTCATCGATCCGGCGTCGCCCTGTTGCAGCACCGAGATCTCCCGATCCTCCTCGTCGGCGAACGTCGCTGCGGCATCCTCGTCGAGCACATAGGCGTCGTAGGTGACCAGCTCGACCGGCCCTTCCGCGTCGGGAGCGGAGGTGCCGTCGGCACCGGTAGCCGAGTCGTCGCCGGCGCAGCCGACGAGTGCCATCGCCAGCACGGCGACGGCCACCAGCGGGCCGCGCAGGCCGACGGCGCGCCGGTTGCCGCAGGGGTCGTTCGGGGACCCGGGGTCTCCGCTCGAATGGAACATCGGCATCATCGCTCTCCTGAGGGGATCGGGCGTGTTGGGGGGACGGCGTCGGTTGACTGGGCCGGGTTCGAAGGGTGATCGCGCCGGAACGCGGCCTGCGGTGGGCAGGGCACGTCGTCCGGCGCGGTGACCGGGCCACCGACGTCCGGGGCATCGGCGTCGGCTCCGGCGGCGCGGGTGGCGGCGTGGCGGCCCTCCGTCGCGAGGTCTGGGACGATCACGGCGACCACCCCGTCGGCGACTTCGACGGCAACCCTGGGCGCCTCGGCGCGGTTGGACACGCCGATGCCCTCGTACGGGTTGAGTGTGGCTTCGGCCAACGGCCAGACCAGGCCGGATGCGGTGACCCCGGTTGCCGGCCCGCCAACCGGTACCAGCGACACGGTGCGACCGGGCTGGATCGACAGCTCCAGACGTACCCCCGGTGCGACGAGCCACATCAGATCGTCACCCGGGTAGGCCGCCACTTCGAGGCCGCGCCGGGCAGCTCCGGCCAGTGCGGCGAGCACGCCGAGCAGGTGGTCGAGGCGGCCACCACCACCGCCGATCACGACCAGCTGCGACGCGCCAAGGGCCTCAGCGCAGACGATGGCCAACTCCAGATCGGTCTCATCCTTGTCGGCAGGCGACGAGCGCACCTCGACGTTGCGGACGCGGGCAGCCGCCAGCGCGTCGACGGACACCGAGTCGAGGTCGCCGACCACCAGGTCGACGTCCGCCCCCAACGCCACGGCCAGATCGAGGCCGCTATCGGCGGCGATACGCACGATCGGCTCGGCCGGCAGCGCGGGCGGCGCGCTGGGGCCCATGCCCCCGACGTAGATGACAGCGACCATGGCTCCCTCCGCTGGCATTACCCAGTTCAGGTTGCGGGTCGGCGGACTTAATCCGCCCTCTCAGCCCGATCGATCGAGCTCCCCGGTAGGTGTCGGCAACCTAGCTCAGCGTGACCACCGTGACCACCGGTGGCGATTCAGGAGCGAGGCGGTGCGTAGCCATCCATGCGGGCCAACTGCCTCAGCATGACCTCGTCGGCTCCCCCGCCGATCGACCACAGCCGGGCGTCCCGGAAGAACCGGGCGGTCCAGGTCTCCTCCATGAAGCCGATGCCGCCGTGGAACTGCAGGCACCAGTCGGCAACCCGCCGCAGCGATCGGGCGGAGGTCAGCTTGGCGATCGTCGCCAGCCTAGTGACGTCCTCGCCGGCGATCATCGCCGCTGCCGCCCGGTAGTTGAGCGACCGCACCATTTCCATCTCGGCGGTCAGCTCGGCCAGCGTGAACTGCAGGTACTGGTTGGCCGCCAGCGGGGCGCCAAACGCGTGGCGCTCCATCAGGTAGTCGCGGGTGCGTACCAGCGCATGCTCCATCGCTCCGACCGCCTGGTAGGAGGCGACCAGGCGCTCGTTCTGAAACTGCTGCATCTGCTGGGGGAAGCCTCGGCCGATCTCGCCGATCGTGTTAGCGACCGGCACCCGCACCTCGTCGAAGACCAGCTCGGCGGTGTCCGATCCCCGCATGCCCAGCTTGTCCAGCTTGCGGCTCACCGAGAACCCGGCGACATCGGTGGGGATGATGATCTGGCTGACCCCGCGGGAGCCGCCCTCGTCGGAGGTGCGCACCAGCGCGCACAGCCAGTCGGCCTGGGTGCCGTTGGTGATGTACAGCTTGGCGCCGGAGATGATCCAGTCGTCGCCGTCGCGCACCGCGCGGGTGGTCAGCGCGGCCACGTCGGAGCCGGCGTCGGGTTCGGTGACCGCAATCGCCGCAACCGCCTCGCCGGTGATGGCCGGCGCCAGGTACTGCTGCTTCAGCTCGGCGGAACCGAACGCCGCCAGCGCCGGGGTGGCCATGTCGGTCTGCACGCCGATCGCCATCGGGATGCCCATCGACTCTGAGCGTCCCAGCTCCTCGAACAGGAGCAGCGTGTACAGGTGGTCGGCCCCGCCGCCACCGTCAGCCTCGTCGTATTCCAAGCCAAGCAGCCCGAGGGCGCCCATCTTGGTGAACAGCTCCTGGGCCGGAAAGGTGCCTTCGGCCTCCCATGTTTCGACGTGGGGGTTGATCTCGGTCTCGACAAATGAGCGGACCGTCGAGCGAAACAGCTCGTGCTCCTCGGTGAAGCCGATCACGGCTTGAACACCATGAAGTACAGGGCGATCACCAGCATCAGGTGGCACACACCCGTGCCGGCGGCCAGCTTGGATTTGGCGGAGTCACCGGTTTCGGTCAGCGCCGGACGGACGAGGACCACGCTGACCACCAGCGCCACCAGCCAGGTGCCGAGGCCACCGGAGATCCACACGTCGGACATCTGGATCGCTTCGTCGGACATGCCGACCATGCCCATGCCGAAGACCCACAGCAGCACCATCGACGGGATGACCATGTACAGGTGCAGCTTGGCGATCTGGGCCGTGGCGCCCGCCCGCTGCAGGGACTGATACATGAACAGCGGCCCAAAGGCCACCACCGCCGCCAGGATGTGCAGAATGTTGAGGATGTTGTAACCAGTTGAGCCGATTCCCATGGTCGGGATCGTAGTTGCCGCTCACCGCTGATCGACCATCAGAGCACGCCGACACCGACGCTGCGCTCGGGCCGGGTCAGTCCCGATCCTCCGAGATGAACGACGCCAAGCGGTCGAGCGCGAAGCGTCGCTCCTTCAGCACCGGGACCGCCTGAAACACGTGCGGCATGTTCTCCCACACCTCGAGCTCCACCGGTACCCCGGCGATGGCCATCCGTTGGGCGAGCAGCTCGCCTTCCACGCCGATCAACTCGCTCGTGCCCACCTGAATCAAGGTCGGCGGGAGGCCGCGCAGGTCGGCCCACAGCGGCGACGCGCTGGGATCGGCGATGCGATCTTCGGCATAGGCCAGACCCGACAATTGGATCTGCTCGGCCCGCATCACCACGTCTAGGCCCGCTCGCTCCTCGATCGTCTCTGGGCTGGGCCCGCTCAGGTCGACCCAGGGCGAGATCAGGGCCAATCGGTCCGGGAGCCGGACGTCCGCGTCCCTGCGATCGACCACCAGCGCGGTGGCCAGGCCCCCACCGGCGCTGTCGCCCGCCACGGCGAACGAACGGCCGGTGTCGTGGGTCTGGGTCGCCAGCTGGTCATAGACAACGCGTGCGTCGTCCAACGCCGCCGGATGGCGGTGCTCGGGGGCGAGGCGATAGTCGGGGACGAACGCCCGAAACCCGGTGCGCACCACCAGCGCGCCGACCAACATGCGGTGGGTGTGTGGGCCACCGGCGATGTATCCGCCACCGTGCAGGTACATCACGGTGCCCGGCCGGGCCCTGCCCTTGGTCATGACCCATTCGCCGGGAACACCCGCCACTGAACCGCGGCGGATCGTCACGCCACGCACCCGCGGCTGCAGACGAGCCAGACGGTCGACCGTGCGCCGGATCTCGAGCGGGTCGGTTGCGTATCGAGCCGTGGCCAGCCGCCTCGCCGCCGCATTGACGACCTGCAGCCGACGTCGAGAGGTACGGGCGCGCACCTCCTTGGGGCGCAACGCGGGTGCATCGTCGTCCGTGGGGACCGCCGCCGGCTCCAGCTCCAAATTCGGCTCCGACGCGGGCTCCGGCTCGACGCCTGCGGTCGATTGGTTGACGTCGTCCATGAACTCCTTGCTACAACTTCGGTGGCCGGACCGCCAGCGGTCACCCCTGCACGCTCCGCCCTGGCACCGTCATACTGCTGTCATGGCCACTCATGATGTGACGAACCAGAGCCGCCCCCTGGTCGACTACGACGTCTTCGGCGCCGACCCGGCGCTGACCGGGGCGCTGCAGCGCGAGGGGGCCGGCTGGGCGGGTCCCGACCTCGAGCGCATCGGAAGGCTCGCCGGTAGCGAGGACGCACAGGAGTGGGGCCGTGCGGCCAACGCCAACCCGCCCGAGCTGTTGACCCACGACCGCTACGGCCACCGCATCGACGAGGTGCGCTTCCATCCCAGCTACCACGAGCTGATGACCGTGGCGATCGGCGAGGGGTTGGGCGCGGCCCCATGGGCGGATGACCGCACGGGCTCCCACGTCGCCCGGTGCGCCAAGGTGATCGTCTGGTACCAAACCGACGGTGGCCACATGTGTCCCACTTCGATGACGTATTCGGTCGTCCCGGCGATGCGGAACAATCCCGAGCTGTTCGCCGAGTGGGAGTCCGGCCTGACCGCCGCCAGTTACGACCGTCGGTTCGTCCCGGCGGAACAGAAGTCGGGGCTGACCTGTGGCATGGCGATGACCGAAAAGCAGGGCGGCAGCGACGTTCGGGCCAACACGACCACCGCCCGTCATCTCTCCGGTGACGAGTACCTGATCACCGGCCACAAGTGGTTCTGTTCGGCGCCGATGAGCGACGGGTTCCTCACCCTCGCCCAGACCGAGGCTGGGCTCACGTGCTTTTTCCTCCCACGCTGGCGGCCCGACGGCACGCGCAACGCCATGGCCATCCAGCGCCTCAAGGACAAGCTGGGCGACCGGTCGAACGCCTCGAGCGAGGTCGAGTTCGACGAAGCCTGGGTGCGTCGCGTGGGCGACGAGGGTCGCGGCGTGGCCACGATCATCGAAATGGTCAACCACACCCGCCTCGACTGTGTGCTGGGGGCGACGGCGATCATGCGCCAGGGAACCGCCCAGGCCATCTGGCACGCCCGTCACCGCAGCGCCTTCGGCCGCACCTTGGTCGATCAACCGCTGATGACGCAGGTGCTGGCCGACCTGGCCCTCGAGTCCGAGGCGGCCACAACGTCGGCGATGTGGCTGGCCGGCCTGTTCGACGCCACCGCTGGCGGCAGGGACTCACACCGCAACGACGACACGGCTCGGCTGCTCACCCGGCTGGCCACGCCGATCCTCAAATACTGGATCTGCAAGCGGGCCCCGATGCACGCCGCCGAGGCCCTCGAATGCTTCGGCGGCAACGGCTTTGTTGAGGAATCGCCGATGCCGCGCCTGTTTCGCCAGAGCCCACTGAACGGCGTGTGGGAGGGTTCGGGCAACGTCATCTGCCTCGATGTGCTGCGGGCGATGGCCCGCTCCCCCGAGTCGACCGCCGCCCTCATGTCCGAGCTGCGGGTGACCGCCGAGGCCTCACCCACCATGGCCGCTGCGCTCGGCGAGGTGCAGGCGCTGTTGGACCAGCCCGACGAGCTGGAGCGATCGGCCCGATCGGTCGTCGAGCGCCTGGCCCTGCTGTTGCAGGCGTCCCTGTTGGTCCGCCATGCGCCGTCCGAGGTGGCCGAGGCGTTTATCGAAAGCCGGTTGGGCTCGGGCGGCGGCATTGCGTTTGGCACGCTCTCCCCCGCCGCCGACGCTGGCGCCATCGTCCGCCGGGCGCTCCCCCTGGCCAGTTGAGCCGACCGCCTGATGTCGCACCCTGGCGTGGGCCGCCTCAGCGGCCCGGCCCAGGCACCCGTTCGCTCGTGTGCTCAGGCGCCCGTGCGCTCGGTGCGGTCGAGCAGCGCGGTCAACGCCACGATCAGCACTCCGCCAAGCAGGGATGCGCCCACGCCGACGCCCCACACCCCGGCATCGGCCACGTAGCTCAGCTCGAAGTAGTCCCGGGTGATCCACAGTCCGCAGATCAGCGCATATGACACCGCCATCCCGACGGCGAGGCCGATCTTCCAGGGATGGAGGGGCCGGCTGCTGGCCAGCAGCACCACCAGCCCGATCGCCAGCAGCGTCAGCGTCGTCATCGTGCGGGCCTCCGGCAGGCCGAAATGGTTGCGGGTATAGACGAACGCCACCATCGCCATCGCTGCGGCGATCACCCCGGCGGGCAGGGCGAAGGACAACACCCTGCGCAGAAACCCGGGGCGCAGCCGATCGACCTCGGGAGAGAGGGCCAGGAAGAACCCGGGCAGCCCGATACTGAACGTGCCGATCAGGGTGAGCTGACGGGGCAACAGCGGAAAGGGCATGCTGGCCACGGCGACAGCAACGGTGAGCACGATGGCATACGCCGACTTGGTGAGGAACAGGTTGGACACCCGCTCGACGTTGTTGATCACCTTGCGGCCCTCAGAGACGACGACCGGCAGCGTGGCGAAGGCGTTGTCGGTCAGCACCAGGTCGGCGATCGACCGGGCGGCGGCACTGCCCTCCCCCATCGCGATGCCCAGGTCGGCCTGCTTGAGCGCCATGACGTCGTTGACGCCGTCGCCGGTCATCGCCACCACGTGACCCCTGGCCTGAAGCGAGGAGACCATCGCCTCCTTCTGGTGGGGGGTCACCCGCCCGAACACGGTGGTCGACTCCATCGCATCGGCCATCTCGTCGCTGGGTTCGCTGTCCAACGGCAGCCGACGGGCGTCGATCGGCTCGCCGATCTGTGTGATGTTGGCGCGCTCGGCCACCGCTGAAACCGTGCCGATGTTGTCGCCGGAGATCACCTTGAGGTCGACGCCCTGGCGGGCGAAGAACTCGATCACGTCGGCGGCGTCGTCGCGCACCTCGTCGGACAGCTCCACGATGGCCATCGGGGTCATATCGTCGGGCAACGGATGGAACGACGAGCTCTCCGCTGCCCTCGACAGCAACAACACCCGCGACCCGCCCGTGCTGAGGGCACCCACCCGCTCCAGCACCGGGTCGTCGGCGTCGACCATCACGTCGGGTGCTCCCAGGATGAACATCCCCCGACCGGCGAAGGTGACGCCCGCCCACTTGTATTGGCTCTGGAAGGGTTCGAGGGCGGCCACCGTCCAATCCGGCGGGGTGCCGGTACCCTCGGCGATCGCCGTACTGGTGGCGTTGGGCGACGGGTCCGCAGCAGCGATCGCCGCCAGCACCTGCTTCACCTCGTCCACCTCGATGTCGTCGAGCGGGACCGCCTCGACAAACTCCAGCTCGCCGGTGGTGATCGTGCCGGTCTTGTCCATGCACAACACGTCCACCCGGGCCAGGCTTTCCACCGTGGCCAGTTGCTTGGCCAGCGCCTTGTGGCGCGACAGCGTGACCACGCCGGCAACGAAGGCCACGCTGGTCAGCAGCACCAGGCCGTCGGGCACCATCGACACCGCGGCCGCCACCGTTCCTTGCAGCGCCTCTTGCCAGGTGTCCCCGCTGCCTCGTCGCGTCAGCCACATCCCCAATGCCGCAGGCGGCACGATGAACAGCAGCCAGTGGATGATGCGGTTGATCTCGCCCTGCAGCCAGGACCCGGCCATCGAGAATCGTCGGGCCTCGGTGGTCAGCGAACCCGCATAGCTGTGTGCGCCAACCCCGGTCGCCCGGAAACGCCCCCGGCCGGCGACGATGAAGCTACCGGACAGGATGGAATCGCCGACCTCCTTGGCCACCGCCTTGGATTCGCCGGTCAAGAGCGACTCGTCGACGCTCAGCCCGACGGCGTCGGTCACCTCGCCGTCGGCAACCACCTGAAACCCGGCACTCACCTCGACGAGGTCATCCTCGACCAGGTCGTCGGCCTGCACCTCCGAAGTGTGGCCGCCTCGGACGACCGTGGCCGCCGGCTCGGTCAGCACCTTCAGCTGGTCGAGCTCACGCCGGGCCCGCAGTTCCTGGGTGATGCCCACCACCGTGTTGGTCACGACCACCCCGACGAAGAGGGCGTCCTTCCAGTATCCCGAGATCCCGATCAGGACGAACAGTGCCAGCATGATGCCGTTGACCGGGCTCAACACATTGGTGAGGACGATCCGGCTCGTACGCATTCCCTGCACGCCTGGCCGACGATTGACCCGCCCGTCGGCAACCCGCTCGGTCACCTCGCCGTCGGTCAGCCCGTTTTCGGGGTAGGCGTCGGACACCTCGCCGGTGGGTTCGGGGGCGCTGAAGGCGTCGTCGTTCGCCGGGATGTCGTCCGGCTGGGCGTCAGGAGCAGAGGGGGCGAGGCGGGGCACGAACCGTCAAATGGTAGTCCTGGGCGCCAATTTTCGGTAGGCGCCGTCGGGGTGGAGTGAGTGGGTTGCGCCTTGGACGCTGAGGGCGCCGCCGCTGGTTGCGTTGCCCACTGGAGCCCGGCTCAGCCTCGCTGGCGGCGGGCTCCACCGGCGAGCACCCGCTGGTACAAGCCGGCCGGTAGGCGTGACACGGCATCGAACACGACGGCGTCGGGGCCGATCAGCGTCCGTCGCCGGTTGCGTTGCACCGCCTTGAGGATCTGGCGGGCCGCCTTGTCGGGGTCGGTGCGCAGAAACTTGTCGAACTCCAATTTGGCCTCCTCGGCCGAGCCGGTCACGTCGGCGACGCTCTCGTCCATGCGGGCGTCCTTGGCGATGTTGGTGGCGATCCCCCCGGGATGCACCGTGGTGGCCGACACCCCGCAGGGGTCGATCTCCAGCTCGATGCGCAGTGCGTCGGTGAAGCCTCGAACCGCAAACTTGGCGGCGTTGTAGGCGGACTGCGTCGGGATCGACACCAGCCCAAACACGCTGGACACGTTGACGACGTGCCCCTCTCCCGACGCTTTCAGATGGGGCAGGAATGCCTTGGTGCCGTAGACGACCCCCCAAAAGTTGATGCTCATCAACCACTCGAAGTCTTCATAGGACATCGACTCGACCGTCGCACCCAGGGCGACGCCGGCGTTGTTGACGATCAGGTTGACCTTGTCGTGATCCTCGACGACCGAGTCGGCCCACGCCTCGACAGCTGGGCGGTCGGCCACGTCGACCCTTTGGGAGGTGACCCTCACGCCCTTCCCCTCACAACGGGCGACCGTGTCGGCCAAGCCGGACTCATTCACGTCGGAGAGGGCCAGATGCGCGCCCTGGGCCCCCAGGTTCTCTGCCAGCGCCCGCCCGATGCCCGAACCGGCACCCGTGATCGCCGCTACTCGTCCTTCAAACTGCTTCACTGCGCATCCTCGTGGTGGTAGATCGTCATGTCGTGAGTTCGGGCCGCTGGTCGACACGCGCCCGCAGCCAGTCGTTGAATCGCAGCGCCCCGAAAGCGGCGGTCGCCCCAAGAATGGTCAGCCCCACCCGCTCGCCGTGCAGCAGCGTCGGGTTGTTCGCAGAGCCAAAGCCGCCGAGGAGCACGGTTGCGGTCAGGAAGGCGGCGTCCAGGGTGTAGGAGCCGTGGGCGAAGACGATGGTGCCGACTGCTGCGATCAGCGCCAGGCCGTAGATGATGTTGACGCTCAGTTCCGCCTCGGCGACCACGAAGGTGACGACCGCAACGACGGCGGCGCCCGCAACCGTTCCGATCACCCGGCCGCGCATGCGCTCGATTGCCGCCACGCTGACCGGCAACAGCACCACGTAGACCGTCAGCAGAAACCACCACGAGTGCGTGCCCGGGAAGAAGGCGCGGCACACCAACGTGCCGACGATGGTCAGCGGTATCACCGATGCGCCGTACCACCATGAGTCCGGCACCGAGAGGTCGTCGCCCAACCGTCCGGGAAAGCGACGCAGGAAGATCTGGCCCGCCAGCGCTACGACCAGGCCGCCGCCTAGGGCAAAGGCGGCCACCGGCAGCCCACCGGTGAAGGTGTGAGGCTGGTTGAACGGCTCGGGGGCGCCGGCATACACCCTGCCGTAGACGATCACGATCGCCGCCTGCGCCGTGATCATGCACCCAACGCTGGAGGCGCCGTACCGCGAGGCGTACACGATGCCGACCGCCAACACGGTCATCCACAGCACCGAGAGCGGCAGCGAGCCGCTGACCGTCACGCCGACGAGTACGGCACCCGCAGTCACCACGGCGCTAAGAAAAGCGACCCGCGTCGACGCGATGACCGCGGCAATTCCGGGCACGACCCCCATGTAGGCGAAGCCGAAGCCGCCTCGCCATGGCGACACGAGCAGCACGATGAGCGACGCGAGCACGACGGCGACCAAGCCGAGCATGTGGCTCATCGGGGCCTTGGGGTGCCCTTCCGACTCAGCGGACTCGACCGGACTTCGGTTGGCAACGGCCTCAGATGGTGAAACCGACTGCTCGTTGCTGGTCACGTCGTCTCGTTGTGTCTCGGGTTACGGCACGCTCAATCTCATGCGTCGACGGGCACACTATCCGAGCCGGAACGACCCGCTGGCGCCGCACGCGCTGTGTCTAAACGGCCGCTGAGCGGCCGCGACGGCGACCGACGGTTGGAGAACTCCATCGCCTCGTCGACCACGTCGCTCATCCGCAGCGCCCGGTAGTCGCGCAGGTAGCTCTGGTGCACCTGCCACGGGAAGCGGCTGCCCTGCTGGGGAAACCGGTCGGCCGCACGGGTGATGTAGCCGGAGGTGAGGCCCAGCAACGGCGCGACGGTGATCGAGGCATCCCGGTTGCGCGGCGTGGCCTGGCGCAGCCCGGTGTCGCGCAAGTGGTTGAGGATGCGACACACGTACTGACACGTCAGCTCGGCCTTGAGCGTCCACGAGGCGTTGGTGTATCCGATGGCCAGGGCCAGGTTGGGCACGTCCTCGAGCATCATGCCCTTGTACGTCAGCTTGCTGGGCAGATCGAGCGGTTCGCCGTCGACGCTCAACTCCATGCCACCGGCAAAGAGCAACTCCAGTCCGGTGGCGGTGACGACGATGTCGGTCTCCAGCTCGGCACCGGATGTCAGCGTGATCCCCGATTGGGTGAACGTCTCGACGTGATCGGTCACCACCGATGCCGAGCCGTCGCTGATCGCGGCGAACAGGTCACCGTCGGGCACGACGCACAGGCGCTGGTCCCAGGGGTCGTACGGGGGGTTGAAGTGGGTGTCGAGGTCGTAGCCGTCGGGCAGTTGGCGCGCAGCGTCGCGCCGCAGCGCCTTCTTCACCAAGGCCGGGCGCCAGCGGGACAGCTTGTACGAGCCGAGCGTGCCCAGAGCGAACGCCCATCGGACCAGCGGGCCCGACACCTTGGCGGGCAGCCAACGACGCGCCCCGTCGGCCAGCGGGTTGATCGCCGGCAGCGAGGCGACGTAACTGGGCGTGCGCTGCAACATGGTGACGTGCTCAGCGTCGTGGGCGAGCGACGGGATGAGGGTGATCGCGGTAGCACCGCTGCCGATCACCACCACGCGCTTGCCGGTGACGTCCAGGTCGTCGGGCCAGTGCTGGGGGTGCACCACCGTGCCGCCAAAGGTGTCCATGCCAGGAAAGTCCGGCGTGTAGCCGTGGTCGTAGCGGTAGTAGCCGGTGCAGGAGAACAGAAAGTCACACGTGAGGGTGGTCGGATCGTCGCTCCCGCTTCGTTCAACCTGCACGGTCCAACGGGCATTCTCGGTCGACCAGTTGGCGGCGACTATGCGGTGCCCGTAGCGAATCTTTCCGTCGATGCCCTCCTCTGCGGCAGTCTCCCGGACGTAGCGGAGGATTGAGTCGCCGTCGGCGATCGACTTGGCGCCGTCCCACGGCCGGAACGAGTACCCCAGGGTGAACATGTCCGAGTCCGAGCGGAGGCCCGGGTAGCGGAACAGGTCCCACGTGCCGCCCATCGCCTCCCTGCCCTCGAGAATGGCGTAGTCCGCCCACGGGCAGTCGTTGCTCAGGTAGTGCCCGGCGGCGATGCCCGACAGACCCGCCCCGACGACGATGACGTTGAGATGCTCCACGGTCGAAATGATACACCTTGAGAGATGTCGTTATTTCATCACTTATCCAGTCAAATGAACCATAGACTCCGCTGAACAGCCGGGGCATACTTGGACGGCGGCACCGGGCCCAAGGGTCGCGGCACGCCGGTCCGACGACGAAGGAGCCTCCATGTCCCGTGAAGCCGGAGAGCGTTACGCCTGCGAGAAGTGCGGCGCCCAACTCGTCTACGAGAAGCCCTGCCCATGTCCACCGGAGATGGTGCACTCGGAGATCTGCTGTGGCCAGCAGATGGAGCGTGTCAACGACGGATAGCCCATCGGGCTGAACCGGTCGTCACTCCTTACCGAGCATGACCTCGGTCGACTTCACCAGCGCCACCACCGGATCACCAACAGCTAGCTCCAGATCGAGAGCCGCCTCCTCCTGATGCTTGAGGTGATCGTCTGCCCGTCGGGCAGCTCGACCTTCACCGTGGCCATCACCTCGCCGAGGTTCACCTCGGTGACCTTTGCGTTCAACTGATTTCTGGTGCTCAAGCGCATGCTTGAGCCTTCCATCTGCGTTCTTGCCACTCAAGCGGCCGAGCTGTCCAGCCGCCAGGTTCCCGCTCTACCGAGGTGGAGTGAAGCACCGGCGGGAGCGCCACCATGGTGGCCGCCGACGCCGCCGAAAAGGCCGAGGTCGCAGACCGCGTCCGCTCAGCCATCACCCGTTCCGAACTCACCAGCGCCCAGTTCGCCAACGAGGTGGGCCCGAGCGCTTCCCGGCTCAGCACCTACGCAACAGGTTCAGCCACGCCACCCGCTTCCATGCTTATCCGGATCGAGCGACTTTCGTCAGGCGACGCTTGAGCGCTGCCCGGGTGAAGGTGAGCCTAACCCGAAGGTCGCAGGTTCAAATCCTGCCCCCGCCACCAACGAGAACGGCTAACGAAGGCCCGGGATCCAGAGGGATTCCGGGCCTTCGTGGTTCTTGTCACGCTGGGAGAGTCGCAGTCTCTGGGCGCTGGACTCTGCCCCTGCATAGTGAATTGGAGTAGCAGGCAGGCCATTCCCGGCCTGGAGGCCCGAAACATAGCGCTTGTGCGATCATCGCAAATGTGCGATGGTGCTTCTCGTGGCTGAGGTAGAGGCACATGACGAAGTCGTCGAGTGGCTCGATGGCCTCAACCAGTCCGAATGGCACCGGACACCGCTCGGAACTACGCCGAGAAGAATCCGTAGAAGGAGACCATGATGGCGAACAACTCCCGATGGGAAGACATCAAGAAAGCAAAGGGCAAGCCCTCAGCTGAGGTGCGTGCGGAGGTCGAGCAGGACCTTGACCTTGGCCAACTCATGTACGACCTGCGTACCGAGGCTGGGTTGAGCCAGCGTGAGTTGGCTGATCGGATGGGCACGACCCAGTCGGTTATCTCCCGGCTTGAAGAGGGCGGCGGTGCAAAAAATCGGATCGACACTCTCGCTCGCGTTGCGACTGCCCTCGATCGGCACTTGGTGCTGTCCTTCCCCGCCGAGATCCCGGATCAGATGATCGACGCCGTACGGGTTGCCTGAACGCTTAGGGCGCAGCCTTGTCTCTGTAGCTCGTCGGGCCCATAACCCGAAGATCGCCGGTTCAGATCCTGCCCCCGCCACCAATCGAAAACCGTGGTGCGCGCCGCTTAAATCCGTGGCACCAAACCTGAGTGGCTTACCGGAGCGTGATTGTCGAGTGCCAGGCGGTCACCCGCCCGTGGTCAACTCATCGTCTCGGGTTCGCGGTCGAATCGTTCGTTCGGCCGACCGATCAGACCTCTCAGCGCACCGTGGATCGATGCGATCGGCAAGATAGCGGGGCCAACAGCGAGCATCCCCAGCTCGTACGGCAGGGAACTGTCCGGGAAAGGCATATTCCGGAGGCGGGACTGGAACGCGCTCAACGGAATTCCATACACGTTGCCGGCGAGCATAACCTGAGCAGCCGAAAGCATGATCTGGGCCGACTCGCTCCCGTATTCATCAACCAGCGAGTCGTAGGCGTAACTCTTGGGATGACCCCCCGTATCCGCAAAGTGCTGGGCGAAAATGATGGCCTTCGCCTCTTCGGGTCGTATGAAATCGGTGCTCCCACTCAGGAAGGAGGCAATCTCCTCGCCGCTCATCCCTTCGCGTAGGGCCATCTTCGTGTGTGCCTAGGAGCAGGCTGCACAACCGTTGACCTCGGTCACTGCAAGCTGCAGCCGTTCTACGAGGTGTATGTCGACGATGGAGTTTTTGCGGTTGTTGATCAGCGACAGCGCCGCTCGCGGTACGAACACGAGCGCGTCGTACATCTCGGCCACGTTGAACCTGCGCTTGTAGCTCTGTCTCAACATGACGGACGCAGGTCTCTCAGCGGACTGATGTGTGGTCTCGTTCGTGAGTTTCACTGGACCTCATTCTCGGCTGCCAGGGTGGCGTCAGAATACTTCGCCAATCGACAAGTCTAGAGGAGTGCACGCTGCCCTTATTGGCGGGCAGGCGGTGTCCGGGTCGGCAACGTTGATGACAAGACTCACAGGCCGGCGGCCACATCGCCGGGGCGGTCGGCGGCGTCGATCGTCACTTAGCCAGGCGGCTCACCCTCTGGTCCCGCAGCGGGCGTGGCCGGCAGTTCCTGGGGCACGTAGTTGATCTCCGTGGTGTCCCCGCTCGCCGTGTCGGCTGCGAGGAACAGACCCACCGCTGTTGCAGCGACGATCAGGACGCTGACGATCCACACGGCCAGGCGCGCACCCGTCGGTTTCGAGGCGAGCACCACCGCCGCCTCCGGGGCGTACTCGCCGGTGTCGAGGTAGCCCTTGGCGTCAGCCCATTGCAGGATCGGGGGCATGGCGACCAGCGCAGCCAGCAGGGCGATGGCCACGTTGAGCGTCACGATGATTCCGAAGTCGCGCAGCAGCGGCAGGGCGGAGCCGATCAAGACGGCGAAACCTCCGATGGTGGTCATCGCAGAGGTGAAGAACGCGCGCCCAGTGCGTCGGGCGGCTTGCTCCGAGGCTTCGGCCGGTTGGAGACCTCGCTGTCGCTCTTCGAGGAATCGGGCCATGATCAGCACCGAGAACTCGGTGCAGGTCGCTATCACCAGCGGACCCGACACGGTCGTGAGCGGTGAAAGGGTGAGCCCGACCGCCCCGACGATCGCAGTGGACACACCGACGGCGAGGCCGATGGGGATCATCGTCAGCAGCGCTCGCGCCGGACTGCGGTGGCGTACCAGCAACCACAGCGCAACCAGTGCCAGGCCCAGATAGGTGAGGATGGCGCGGTTGGCGGACAGGTTCTGCAGCAGGCCAACACCGACCACGGCCAAGCCCGAGGGGGTTGCCCGGATAGGGGGGTCACCGTCCTCGAGGTCGGCGAGAAGGACCGAGTCCTCCGGCAGGTCGAGCTCCGCGATGCGCTCGGTCAGGTCGGCTTCGAGGCGTTCCACCACCACAGCACGCTCCTCGAGGCTGGCGGGAGCGAGGCGGAGGTTGACCTGTGTGGCGGTCCGGTCGGCGTTGAGCAGCAGCGCCTCGACATCAGGTGGCATCACCTCCGTCGCGGCGACCAGATCCTCGGATGTGGGGGCCAGCGGAGTAGCGCCTGGAACGTTGATGATCTTGGCGATCGTGTTCTCGACGCTCGAAGAAGCCACGACGTCGTCGGTCGCTTCGGCATCCTCGGTGAAGTCGAACACCACATCGGCCACAGGCTGGGCGAGCACGTTGTTGGCGCTCACCAGCACCCCCAGGTTGGACGAGAAGCCGGTGGCCTCCTCGAGGGTGTCGACGTCCTTGACGGTCTGGCTCGACTGGTTGATCCAACGCACGGGATCCGATTCGATCCGGATGCTGCCCTCGAAAGCCACGCCTGCGATGAACAACAGCACCGACGCCAACAACAGCGGCACAGCTGACTTGGCGGGGAGCCCACCGAGCCACACGACGATCCGCTCGGGGATGGAGGTGCCCCGTTGAACGGTGCGCTGCTTCCACTCCCTGATACCCAACACGGCGGTGGGCAACACGATGCCGACCGCCACCAGCACCATCACGCCGACCGCCAGCATCACGCCAAAGTCGCGGATCATGGGCACCTGGGAGATCAACAGCGCCAGGAACGCCAGCATCCCGGCGACTGTGGCGACGATCAGGGCGGGCGCCAGGTTCGCAAGCGTTTCCGAGATGGGATGGGTCGGTTTGTCCAACACCACCTCCTCCTCGACGCGGTTCTGGATCTGGATGGCGAAGTCGATCCCGAGTCCGATCAGGATGGGGAGACCCGAGATGGTGACCAGCGACAGGTTCACGTTGATCAGACCCAGGATTGCGAACGCCCAGACCACCCCGACCAGCACGCTCAGCAGGGGCAGCAGGCGCCACCGCACCCGAAACATCAACAGCAGGATCACCGCCATGATCGCCACCGCGGCGGCGCCGAGGGTGAGCATGCCGCCTTGCAGGTAGTCGTTGATGTCCTTGAGGAACACCGGGGAGCCCGTGGTGATCACGTCGAAGCCCTCGAAGTTGGCGTCCGAGACGATGTCGAGGGTCGCCTGGGTGACGTTCGACAGCGTGTCGAGGCTGGCGTTGCCCTCGATGACCACACCGCCAACAGCGGTCTGCAGGTTCGGGAACGTCGACTGCAGTGAGCCCCGCACGTTGCGGTCCTCGGCCGCAGGTGGAACGACCTCGTCGCCCTCAACGGCGAAACCGGTGTTGTCGAACAACAGGAAGTTGACCCAGTCCGGATTGGACATGTCCTTGGTTTGCACCGAGTTGAGCCGTGCCAACGTGGTTGAGATGTCCGCCTGGCGGATTTCCTTGGCTTTGGGATCAGGGTCTCGTTCGGCGGCCGAAAGCAGAGCGTTGGTGCCGACCCCTTCGGTCACAATCGCCTCGGAGTACTGCACCGCGGTCAGCGGCGCGAGCACCGCGTAGACCTCGGGGATATCCCGCAGCTCGGCCTCCAGGCGCTTCAGCTCCTCGAGGTTCGCACCCTGAAAGAGCTCGGTGATGTCGTGGCCCTCCTGGGCCTGGAACAACACGATGGCGGTCTCGCCACCGAAGTCCGCCTGATAGCGCACGTTGTCGATGGCGATCTGGGAGTCCTGGTTGAGGTAGCTGTCCTGGCCGGTTGCGAACTCGAGCCGGGTCAGCCCGAACGCGAGCAACACCGTGATGGCCAACATGGCGCCGAACACCGCCCACCAGTACCTGCCTAGCTGTATCCCTGCTGACCGCCAGAACCGTTCCATGGGTTATCTCACCAATCCAGATGTAGCGAATGAGAACCATGCCACGCGGACGGGTGCTCGCGCACCAATTCTCGGGCGCTCAGTAAATCGGGGCACGGTTGCCCGGAAGCGACGGGCTGCCGGGGCCGTGCCCGGACCGAAGCTCGGCGAACAGTGACCACTCCGCCCGGCTACGAGCAGAAGACCCGGTTCACTTCAACGAGATCGACTCGGCGGGCCGTTACTGGCCGATCATGAACTACGACGACCTCCGGGCAGGAGGACCGGAGCAAGCTCACCCGTTGGTCCGACGTCGTCTTTGCGGTGCCCCGGCCGGGTGGCGTGGTCGAAACCCGGCTGCAGAAGATGGAGGAGCTGCTCGAGTGCCTGGCCTACTTCGAGCGTCTGTGGGTCGAACGGCTTGAGAACCCGGGCTCAGACCTGGTCTCGATGCTCGCCCACGGCGAGGCCACCAAAAACATGGAACCGCTGGATCACCTGGGCAACCTGCTGCTCCTCATCGTCGGCGGCAACGACACGACCCGAAACACGATGACGTCCAGCGTGTACGGCCTCACCAAGTACCCCGATCAGTACGACAAGCTGATCGCCGATCCGGGCCTCATCTC
>NZ_DAOLGP010000027.1:0-58966 GCF_035329545.1 Candidatus Neomicrothrix sp. | reverse complement strand
ACGAGCGACCACTCGGTACCCGGCGAAGTCGGTCGCCGCCGGTCAATCTCGCAGCACCTCATAATCGCTCACTGGCCCGAATCCGGCCGTCTCAAATACGAACGTTTTTGAGACAAGCAGCGCCCCGGCCATTCCGGCCCAACTACGGCGCCCCGGAACCCCACCGCATTCGGGGCTGCTGCTGGCCGGGACTATGCAGCGTGCGACTCGGGCCGATATGCGGCGGGGTGTGCGGGCCAACGGGCGGGAATATGTCGCGGCGTTATGTGCGGGTCGGAAGCCTTTCCTGGTACTGATGCCGCGGCAATTGGTGGGTCCGGCTTTGCGCTGGCCCGGTACCGGGCTGGGCGGAGTAGCCTTTTGGCTTCGGTCTTCGCCGCCCAGCTGTAGGAGCGATTTGTCAACCGATACATCTGGGTCAGCGGACGGACGTTCTATTGCGGTCGGGGTTGTCGCATGTGTTTCTGAATTCGGCGATCAGGCCGTGGGGCCGGTGTCGTTGGAGGTCGGGTGGGGGGAGACCGTTGCGTTGGTTGGACCGTCGGGGGCTGGAAAGTCGACGGTGTTCCGCTGGCTTCGTGGTGACCTGATACCTACCTTTGGTCATGCTGCGGTGTCGGGGGTTGAGTTGGGTCGTCTATCTGGCGGCAAGCGCAGCGACTTCATCCGGGAGCACCTCTCGGGTGTGGATCAGTCACCGTTGTTGCTGCCCGAGTTGGGCGTGTTGGAGAACGCGGCTTTGCCGTTGCTGTTGGACGGAATGGGTTCTGAGGCAGCGTTTGAGAGTGCCCGGTCGGCTTTGTCTGCTGTTGGGATCGAGGACCTGGCCGGTCGGGACCTGCGGACGTTGTCGGGTGGTCAGCATCAACGCGTCGCTGTGGCGCGAGCGCTGGTTCGACCGGCGGGAGTTGTGCTGGCTGACGAGCCCACGGCTTCGCTGGATCGGGCGAATGCTGATCGTGTGGGCTGGTTGTTGGTCGATCAGGTGCGGAGCAACCCGCAGCGTGCGCTGTTGCTGGCGACGCACGACTTGGCTGTCGCAGGGTTGTGCGATCGTGTCGTCGATCTGACGATGATGCCGAGCAACTGTTGATCCGTGTCGTAGCGAAGTTGGCCGGGCGCGTGGCGATCTCGCGCCGCGGCGGCCAGCGGGGCCGCGCCTGGCTGGTGGTGATCGCTGTTGGGGTGTTTACGGCTGCGACCTGGTGTGCCGCTGGTTTCTGGTCGGCGAGTCAGCGAAACGAGGCCAGGGATCGCGCTCGTATGCCGGTGGTGAGCTTCTCTAACGATGGCGTTGGGGTGCCGATGGTTGAAGACAGTTTGCCGATTATGGATGGGCGCCAATTCGAAATCCACTGGCTTGGCGCCGATGCTGAGTCGGTACCGGCCGAGTTCGGCGGGCGACTACCAGCGCCGGGGAAGGGGTTCGTGTCTCCGGGCCTGTTGGAGGCTTCTGGTGGCGTTTCGGGTTTCCAGGAGCGGTTTGGTGTTGGGGTGGATGAACACAGTGGGGATGTCCGTTGGGATCGGGTGACGGCCTTTGCTGACGAGTTTCTGGCGTTTGCGACGCTTCCGGAAGGCCTGGTGCTTCCGGAAGCGCGCGTCGCAGGGCAGCACCGCTTCCTGGTGGGTTTTGATGCTGAGGAACTGGGCGCCAGCCTGCCGACAGGATTTCAGACACCGAGAGGTCTCGTGGCGGTGCCACATTCGCTCGACGAACGTTTGCCTTCTCCTTCACAGGCGCTGACGGGCGCCCTATTTGGGCTGGTTGTACCGGGTCTGTTGGTGCTGGGTCTTGGCCTGTCTGCCCATTCGACGCTGCGCGCGCAACGGAGCGACGCGTTGGTCTACCTCGGGGCTGGCCCCAATTCGTTGGATGTGTTCGATGCTGCGGAAGCCGCCGTCCTGAGCGTGCCGGTCGCTTTGGTCGTTTCGGCGATGATGTGGGGCGTCCTGGGTGTGCCGACAACGTTGCCGTCCGGCTCGGTTGAGTACCTGCCCGGAGACTTGCGGCCGGGTGCGGGTCGTTCGGGCGTCGCTCTGGTCCTCGTTCTGCTGGTGCCGGTGGCGGTCGGGGCGCTGATGCCAAAGGTGACCGCTTGGCGAACGCGGCGTAAGCAGCGCACCGTCAAGTGGGGCGGCCTTGTCTTGTTGCTCGTGCCCGTCGCGGTATCTGCCGCGAGCACCCTGATCCCACCCCAGGCGAGGGCTCTGCGTTTTGTGGCGGTACTGGCGTCGGTCGTCTCGGTGGTTCCGCTCGTCGCCGTTGCTGTTCTTCCGTGGCTCGGAACGCTGTTGGTGGTGCCTGACCGCGTGGCGAGACTGCTTGCCGGTCGCCGGTTCCAGTGGGGCGACAAGCGGGGATCTGATCTCATTCGAATCACGACGCTGACCGTCGTGGCCGTCGTTGTGGTTTCGTCGATCAATCTCCTTGCCGACAGCGCCGCCCTGGAGGAGTCGAGTTCGCGGTCGGGTATCGTGACCATCGACACCTTCGCAGAAGTGGATCAAGCGGCATTCACCGAATTCGATGCACGCGTGCCCGGGGCTCCAATCGGGGCTGTGGTCGATGGGCAAGTGTTCGTTGCCAACTGCGAACAACTGGCGGCTCTTGTCGACGTCAGCGCGCAGGGGTGCGCAACGAACCCCGAACGGTTCATGAACGAGGTCAATCGCTCGGAGTCTCGCCGCTTCGAGACGTACACGATCGGCAACCCGCCACCAGATCGGCCGGTCGGCCAGATGATTGCCCGAGTCGATTCGGACAGCCAAGCCCATGCGCTTCAAGCCAACGCCAACGCCATGTTCGGTCCTTCAAGCGTGTTGGGTTGGGAGTATTTGGGGCCAAACCCCATCACCGGGTGGATCTCGCCCCTCGGTGCTGCAGCGGTCGGCCTGTTCGGCGTTGCGGTGGCCTTGCTGATTGCGAACACGATCAGGTTCCCATCCCAGAGCGACCAATCGTTGGTCTGGCTCGCCGCGCCGGCTCCAACCCGCCGCGCAGTATTGCGCTGGGGCCTTCATTCCGCGGTGTTATTCGGTGTGCTGCTCGGAAGCGGATACGGCATCATCGCAGTAAGTGCGGGAACACCAGGCGAAATCACCCAACTGGACCATGTCTCGCTGGCCATCACAGCGATCACCTGCGGGATCGCAATTTCGGCCATCGTCGAAACATCCCTCTGGGCCCGTGCCAGGAAGCCGTAGGTCGCACACACCCCGTTCAACGTGAACCGCTCGACACGACCCCCGCCGATAGTCGAGAGCCCCTACGGCGCCTGCCCGGGGTTATGCGGTGTTCGGGTTGGATGGATATGCCCGTGAAATTGCGGCGCCACGATGGGGCCGTTCCCGAGTGGCCGCCAGCGCACTCCTGCCGAGATTCTGCGTTGGTGATATGTGCGAATTCGAGCGTCACCGCGGTTTGCAGAATACCGGCAAGGTGCGGCGGTTGGTTGCGCCAGCGATCAGACTCTCGGGATGACCGATCTTGTGACGATTCTCGGGCCTATTGGTTCGGGCAAGAGCACGTTGGCCGAGCTTCTCGCCGAAAGGGTTCGTGAAGCGGGCCTCGCCGTTGCGTCGGTTGACGTCGATGATGTGCTGGCGATGCTGAGCGCTCCCCTCGAGCAGTTTGCCGAGTCCTGGGAACGAGTTCGGCGCGTTCACGGGAGTCTGGTCGGCGCCTGGGTCCGATCCGGAATTGACGTCGTGATTGCCCACGGGCCGATCTTCACCCCGGCGGAGACCGAGGCGTTCGAGGCTGGCCTTCCCGTTGGAACGCGCACGCGTCGGATTCTGTTGACGGCACCCTTCGGCGTGGCCCTCGATCGGGTATCAGCCGACCAAACGCGGGGTATCTCTCGCGATCCCCAGTTCCTTCATTCAACGTACGAGCGATTCGACAGGCTGCTGCCCGACATTCCGCCCTGCGACTGGTCCTTCGATACCTCCACGGTGACCGCAGCCGAGATCGTCACTGCACTCGAGACGCTCCTCGTGGAGGCGGTGCCAACCACATCGACGTATCAGCCCCCGGCTCCCGACCTCCACCCGAAATCGTGAAGGGATACGCCTGCGAAACCTCCTCCCGATACGGAGGTTGGATCGTCGGTGGCTCGGAGCTGAGGGAGGCGCCCTTCCATCGAACCCAACGAATAGTCGCCAGTCCGCATGGAGAGCCTGGGGCCGCACTTCGGCGCTCTCGGTAGCCGCCATACGGGACTATGCGGCACCACGGAACGGCCGAAACAGGTTAGGGAGTTCGGAGCAACCGGCGGTGCCTTTGGGGTCTCCTTACCGCTCCGGGATCTCGGGCTGAAGTCTCACGGCCGAGGCCCGTGTCGCTGCATGAAAAGGTTGATGCCTTCCGCCATGATTTGGGCGCGCTGAAGGTCGAGGACTTGAAAGTTCCCATGCGCTGCATCGTTCCGCAGACCCGCCCACGCAGTGATGTCCTTAACTCTTGCTTGTCGATGACGTGCGCATTCTTGAGCGCAGACGCGTAGGAGTTGATCCCCGGTTTGCCACTGAGCTCGGGCGAGCCGGCGTGATGCCACATGGATCGGAGAAGTTCCTCAAGTGATGCGCCCGCCAGCACGATGGGCGCGGCGACGTGGACCGCTCCATCAGAGAGCAACTGCTTCACCTGCTCCATCAAATCCGTTGCTGCCTCTACGCGAGCAGCCACCTCGAAGGAAACTGCGGAAAGGAGTCCGCCCGATCGACCGGCGGCAAACTGTTCGAGAATCCGGGCCAGCCGTTCCAGGTACTCGAACGCACTCATGTCGGTCGCAAGCCCCTCGATCGCGGCTCGGTAGAAGTCGCTGTCACCGGCGAAGCGCCGCAGTACTTCGAGCGCTCCAGCAGCCTCGGCCTGCGCCTCTTTCGCTGGCGGCGCAGACGACACCCACCCTCCCCCGCTCGATCCATTGTACTGAGGCTCTTGCGCTGCGGTCCTCAGGCGACCGGCTTCCTCAACAGCCCACGCATCTGGTTCGAATTTTGGCGACATCATCATGCAACTTTCTTGTCGGGGTAGTAGGAGCAGGCGAACCGCTAGCCCCGCGAGTCGATGACCGTCGCAAACGCCACCAATATTCGACCGACAACCCTGCCCGCCAACTAGGCATCGGGGGTACCCCGTAAACCTAGGCCCGCTAGCCTCGCCACTCCACGCAACCGGCGCTTTCGGAGGCTGTCGGCCGGGATTAAGCGGCACCACGGATGGGCCGTTACCGGGTGGGCGAAGTGGAGGCTCGGCCGATGATTCCGGGCGGTCATATGTGCTGTGTGCGGTCAGGTTGTCCGGCAGAATTCGACGAGCTGACAACTCCTATTGTCATCCGTGCTTGTGGCAACTAGTGTTGTCGCTGTGGAGATCCTGGCAAGTGCTCGCAAGCACGGCATCTCCGACGACGACATCGACCATGCAATCGACCACGCTCTTGGGTGGATCAGCCACCCTGATCAACCTGACTTCACCATGCTGGTCGGCCCCGACCGCCGGGCTGCGCTCCTTGAGGTCGGCGTGCTTTAAGCAGGAGAACAGGACTACGTGATCCATGCAATGCAGGCCCGACGCAAGTACCTGAAGATGATTGCCTCCAGGAGGTGACCCTCGATGAAGACATCCAAGCACCCAAAGAACCTCACCGAAGACGAAGCAGCGGCAATTGTGGAAGCGTTCGACGACGCACCCGAGGATGGCTATGTCGTCGGTGGTGGAGGTGCGCTCGACGAACTCCGCGCTGCGGCAGCGGCACGCCAGGATGCCGTCGAGCGGATCAACGCAGCCGCCATGCGCGCCCGAAGCGAGGGAGCATCGTGGGGGGTCATCGGAGCGCAGCTTGGCATGACCCGACAAGGCGCTCGCCAGCGCTTCGAACGGCTTGCCAACACCTGACCAGCGTCCTCAGCGGAAGTAACTGGAGGAACGCCGGGTAACGCCCAATCAGAGCGCCAACCGATCGCCTGGCTGCAATCTGGTGCCAGCATCAGCCGCCCGTTGTTCGGAATTGAGCACTACCCTCGAACGCCCAGCACCCGCTCGATAATCGCGGCTCGAAATGCGCCATCGCCCACTCGGTAACCGGCGAAGTGTGGCGCCGCTGGTCAAGTTCGTAGCGCCTCATAACGCTCATCGGCCCGAATCCGGCCGTCTCAAATACGAAGGTTTTTGAGACAGGCCAAGGGCCGGCCGTTCGGCCCAACTGCGGCGCCACGAAACAACGCCTTCGGGCTGCTGTTGACCGGGAATGGCCCTGGCGTCCGATCTCAGGTCGATCTTCGCACCAGTCCTGCGTTGAACCAGTGCACGAGCGTTATTGCCAGCCCGACGGCGACCATAGCCTCCTCATTCGACACATCTCCCGGCGCCGAAGGCTGGCCGCCGTGTCGATCATGCTGCCCGTGCCAAAGCATCCGCATCATCGACACCACGACCTCGCCGGTTGGTGCCTTGGAATGCTCGCGCTCCAGCGACAATGTCCAGTCCCCTTGATCCTCTAGTTGGCGGAGCACTGTGCCTAGCGTCGCACCCCGGTTGGTGGGCGAAACGATCGGGATCACCGCGTCTTCCACCGCCAAAATGGCCAACCGGTACGCCTCACTTGCGTTGGACGCGAGGCCGTAAAGCTGCCCCCACGCATCGGCCAGCCTCACCCCCGCCCGTCCGGCTCGGGCCATTATCGAATCCGCCGCGATCTGCACACCGAGCGGAACTCTGCGTACCAAGCCGGGTCGGCCAGACCTTGTGCCTACCGCCCACGCAGACTTTCCGCGCTCGAGAACCGCATCTAGGCTGTTGGCCGCAGCACTGCTGTCGTGGGCGAGTAGATAGTCGGCTACCTGCAGGGAGTGTGGGTGGCGACGCAAGACGGCCTCAGCTCTTTCGAGCTGCCGTCTGCCGTTGTCATGCCCAAGGGCCGTTCGCAGGTTTGGCAGCGCAATCTTGAGGGTCTGGCACATCTGCTCAGCCAGGCCGATATTGAGCATCGCGACGCGCCCACTCCCATTGTGGAATTGGCGGTAAGTCGTCAGCGATTCAAGCACCCAAGCCCAATAGGGAGCATCCAGCCACTCACGAACGCCGTCGTGGAGGGCGTCGTACTCTGCAACCTCGTCTTCTGAGTCGACCCCGAGCGGGCGCCACGGTTCTTCGCTCACGTTGGTGATTGTTCCACTTGGCCCCAACATGGACCCCACCCGCATGATTCGTTTTGGTGCAGGGCTCCATCCACCGATCATGTGCACGAGGGTGCCAAATATGGCCGAGTTCTAGCACGCTGATCTCTTCAGTTCATGTCTGGAGTCGGTGGCTGCTGGGGCAACCGTGGTCTGGAATCTCGGGAGCTTCTTGAGGTCCGCCGAGAGTGGCGGCACGGTGCTCGACAGCTGCGCTGCTGGCCACAGCCCAGCTCGTAGCGGCGGAGCGCTCCGGGCACAGAGGGTCGGATCGACGAAATGCCGATATATAAGAGGGGAGCACCTTTCGGCTCCCCTCTTATAGAGAGGCAGAGTCATGAACACAGCTATCTACGCAGCAGCAATCGCCGGGGTGCTCAGCATCCTCAGCGACCTACTCACCGTGGTCTCGTTCGCCCGTCACCTGTGCCGGAAGGGGTTTCAACGGTTCGGCCGGTGGTTACCCGTTTCGGTCGTCATCACGTTTCGAGCGTCAGACGAAGGGCTGCCTCGACGACGGACCCCAGTCGTCGAGGGCGTCGGGTGCGACCAGGAGCATGGCGGTGGCCCTGTACCGGTGCCAGCTCGTGGTGAACACGTAGACCCCTTGGACCCCAGGGAGCCACGGATGGTCGCGCAAGAGTGAGCGACAACAGCACGCCGGCGGGCTCGATGTTGCCGACGCTCATGCTGTTCGTCCGCAACCCCAGCGGCCACCAGGTCCGTGGCCATAACGTCCGGCCTCCAAAGGCCGCCGCAGCCCGAACGGTTCGCCCGGCCCGAAATCGGGCTCACATCCCAGTCATACCTAGCAAAACAGGCAGACAAGAGTGAATGGCGCGCGGAACCGCTAAGATGGGGAGTATCGGCGCGGGAACGCGTCGAAGCCGCCAATAACCCAGGAGGAGAATCGGCGAACCACGACACTGCTAGTACAGCAAGGCGATGCACTTGAGACGTGCAGCTCATCGCTTTGCCCTTGTCATGGTAAGGGTAACAGCGACCGTAACCCGGTGCAAATACCTGGACATGTACAAGAACTCATCAGTTTCGCGGCTCCTCAACAAGCATTAGGAGTTGCAATGACCAAGACCAGAACACAGCGAAGCTCCAACGGGGGCGACGGCCGAGAACCGAGCCCGTCAGGGCTGCCACCGCTAGTTGCGATGGCGGCCATAGCGGCCATGGTAATCATGGCTGGCCTGGCGCGGTGCCTTCACCAGGACGGGATTCTTCCCGGAGAGGTCCAGGCATCGTTGACGGTGATCGGAGTCGCGTACATCCGGATAATCGCGGAGCTCCGAAAGCGGTGATCATGGTCTGAGGGGGGTGCACAAGATTCGCTCTCGTGCACCCCCCCCTCAGACCGTTCGGTGATGCAAACCTCGGCTGCCCTGGGGCGGACATGCAGCTCGACTACGAGGAACCGCCACAGATCCAGTCTCACACTCGGACGCCGTCTCAAATACGGCCGTTAACGAACGCTGGTGAAGGCGACTCCTGAAAATCGTTGGGCACCCCCTCGATGCGTTCACAACTCGTGCGCGGAATCAACGTCTCACTACTCCCCCACCAAACCCGTTATTGATACGGTCGCCCGATGGGCCCCGGTCATCTTCTGGGGTACGCACGGGTCTCGACGGCCGGGCAGGATGCGTCCGGTCAGGTCGACGCGCTGAACGCCACCGGCTGTGCTTGAGTCTTCGTCGAACACTCCTCCGGCGCATAGGTTGAGCGGGTCGAGCTGGCCAAGCTCCTCGACCAGTCGCTGCCGGGCGACGTCGTGTGCGTGGTCAGGCACCCTCGGAGCCCTCGTTGCCATGACCGCCGAAGTTGCCACCTTCGCCGCCAGGCACCTGCCCGCCCTGGTGACCAACGCCCTGGGCAGCACACGATCGCTCGTCATCGCCCTGGCCGGCGAGGGTCTGCCAACCTGACCAGCGCTGATCCAGACCATCGGACCCACCGGTTTTTCGCCTCGACCGGCTCCCCGGCCACTCCGCTACCTCATCGGACTGAGTGGCTTGGATACCCGCCACAGGAGCACTCGACGACTAGTTCCAATGGGGGTCGGCCTTGGAACCCTCAATCACGGTTGGCAGTCAAACGCGATGCCTTGAGCCGCTCAGCCACGTCCTGAAGTTCCAGGACTGCTGCCTCCCTTGAGAGGTCAGCACCATCCGATCTAGCCGCCTGCGCCGCGCCTTGTGTCTCTAGTGCGGCGACACGCGTCTCCAGTCCCCTCAGGTCGGCCTGCGTGCGTTCGAGAACGGCGGCGAGGGTTGTCAGCGCATCAGCGACGATCGATGCGTCGATTCCGAAGTCGGTGCCGTCGTCGGGTGACTCCAGCGCCTGCGTGATCCTCATCCGGACACGTGCCGTTACTTGTGGCCGCTGGCCCCGCTCGATATCGGAAACGGTTGTATAGGACACTCCCGCTCGAGTGGCGAGCTCCGACTGGCTCCAACCGAGCTGCTCTCGGTGTGCCCGCACCCACGAACCATCAAAGTCGTCCGCCGTGCGGTGGTGCGCCTCCATGGCTCGATTGTCTCACTTGCGGTCAGGTCTTGGGGCGACCGCGTGCAACAGCACGCGTCGCTGTGTACTATCGGATACTATCGTTTACGACAGCACAGGAGGCCCTGATGCCGCTCACCGCAGGCAACTCACATCGTTACGCACCCGGCGGCCCATCCGACGTGATCGTTTTGGATACTGGAAAGTTCCTCGGCGATGTTCGCGAGGTGATTCGTGAGGCCCTGGATGGGGCAGCCGATACCGCCGGAAGGCGCGCATCGCTCAGCCCATCTGACGCTGCCACCGAGCTGGGGCTGAGCGAATCAGTGGTGCGCAAGCTGGTCAACTCCGGAGAGCTGGGACACCGTCGCGTGGGGTCGCGGATTCTCATTGGCCAGGAGCACATCGCAGTCTTCCTCTACGGGTCCGACCGTCACGGGGTCGAAGCATCATGACCAGCCCGTTAGAAGCTGCCGAGAATGCTGCGCTCGGCCGGATTGATCGGGCCAAGTCGCTGCTGCTGATGTTGGTCCCGCTCGGGGACGGTTCGGATCCGCTTACACGCATCGACGTTGCCGGCCGGTGCGAAGGGTTCCGCGGTGAGGTGATGTCGGCCGCCGGCGAGGCAGAGGCAATCGGAGCGTGCCGCCTCGCTACCCAAGACGCTGAGGCGCTTGCTTCCGAGATCACCGGTGCGGCGCCATGAGGGTCCATGCGCCTACCGCGCATGTGCGGGCAGTTGGACCACCGACTGTTGAGGCCACGCTGACGATCGCTGCCCGCGATACCGGCCTCGAGGTGGTGCCTTGTGCGCTCCGGTCGTTGGAGCACGGAGAAGTCACGCCTGATGCGGTTGCGCCACCTCGAATCGTCGGCGAGGTCGCCGGTTCCTCGCCTGTCGGCGTGGACGAGGTGACTGCCCGGTGTCTCGAGCGTCCGACTCAAACCTCTCAAGGAAACCCGGCGGGGTGGAGTCAAGAAAAGAAGTGAGACCCGGTGCGTAGGAGCGCCCCGGGTCTCGGTGTTCAACGATCTGAAGGGATCAAAGATGAACGTTCTAGACCGTAGCAAACGGCGTCAAGCATGGCGCTCAAGCGCCGCTTGCGCGGACCCCGAGATATCCCCGGATCGGCGGGTGTTCTTCCCACCGAACGAGACGCTGCCGGGTGCGTGTGAGCCCGCCAAATCGGTGTGTGCTCAGTGCCCGGTGGCGGGTGATTGCCTGTGGTTGGCGCTCGTGGAGCGAGCCGCCGACGGGGTGTTCGGCGGACTGGCATCACCAGAGCGTCGCCACCTGCTGGAACGCACTCCCGGGCTGGCGATTGCCCTGCGGGTGATCTACGTGGCCGACCAGTTGCCCGAGTGGATCACCCACCAGGACATGGCAACGATGTGCATTGGCGCCGGTTCGAAGCAGCTCCGACCGGTGTGGGCCATCCGCCACCCACCTAGCGGTGATCGGGTGCGAGGTGGCAGGTGGATCAAGGACGAGCTGATGGCGTGGGCCCTCAACCTGGTGGTCGGCTGGACCCAGGGCGACGACTGCCCTCCACCGTTAGCCGACCGGGTGCGCCATGAACTCGCACGGTTCCCGCACATGGTGGTGTGCACATGACCCCGTCCGCGAAGCTTCTCGAAGAGCACGCTCTGTCGACCGGGTGTGAGTCCGGTGCTTCCCCAGCCCGGTAACCGTTGCCCCGGGTGCGGGGACATCGACGGTGCCAGCCACGAGCTGGGATCCGCTCAAGTGTGGGACGGCGGCGTGCGCCTGGTCTGCCAACACGTTCTGTGTGGAATGTGTAAACGCACGGACCCCCAGTTCGCTGTAGTGGCAGTGATCGACCGCGTGCCGGTGTGCGAGCACTGCCTGCCGCTACGCCGGGCGGTGCTGGCCCGCATGGCGCGTGCCCGCCGCTCAGCCGGCGCCCCATTGACCGTTGCCGACCGTCGGGCGCTCGCTGAGTGCGACCGATGAGCAGCGACCCTCGTTCCGTGCCGCTCCCGGTGATGTCTGCCGACTCCAAAGAGTCGCCATGATGGTCGAGGCACCATCGAGCGCACCGACACAGCTGGGCGACGACCTGGCCCGGGCGCTCGTCCGGCGCGGCGTGGATCGCGCTGTGGGGCATGCGACTGGTCGGCGCCGGGGTGGCTTCCGCGAAGGCGCCCATCAGCGTCCTGTCCGCGGGCCTTCCTACGAACACCGGACCACCCGCATCCCACTACCAGGCGATCGCGACGTGAAGTTCCGGGGTCACGTTCGCGGCGTGGTCGAGATGATGGTCGAGTTGGGCGTCTTGGATTCCACCGACGAGATCGTGGCCCTGGCCATGCTCTCGCTGGCCAACGAGTTCGGACTCCTGGCTTGGGCGAACCAACGAAAGATCGGCCGGCGCTCCCGCGTAGCGGCACGGACGGTTCGGAGAGTCCTGCCGAAGCTGCGGGCTTTGGGCCTGGTCGATTGGTCTCACGAGTTCCGCAACGGACGCCCGTACCCGAACAGATACGTGTTCCTCTTGCCTGAGCGCTGGACCCGCAGCCGTGTACTTGCCGCCAAGAAGCGGGTCGGAGCTGAACCCGACGGTCGTGTGCAGTACGCAGAGTGGTGCGTACGGGTCGCCGACGAGGTGATGGACCCAACTCGTGGCCCCCGCCGCCGGCCGCCGGCCTCCAAACAAGGACAAGGCCGGGTAGGCCGCCCAGCAGCCTCGAGTCCCAGACCCATCAGCGAAGAGCCCGCTGTCGCCGACGACGAGCACGACCGAGCTGCCCGAGTGTGGGCCGACAAGGCCTCGACCGGTCAATGGGCGGCAGTGCTGCCCAACGAAGACTCACACTGGCTCAAGACATCCGTAGCGCGCCGTGGCAGCGCTGCCCGAGCTGCCGTCGTAGGTGCTGTTGCGCCGCTGCTCAGGGCCGGCCTTGCAGTTCCAGGCCCATCTCCCTAGAGGCACCGGGCCGGTGACCACGAGTCCCGCGAGCTGACAGACCGTCCCAGCTCATCATCCCTAATTGACCGGCGTTGCCGCACCCCACGGGGTGCGGCAACAAGCGCGTGCGGGCTTTCAAATCTGTGGACAACCAGGTCCTCCAGCTGCACTTCGGCGGCGAGCGTTGGCCGTCGAGGCCGAAGGAGGACGGCATGGTTTGGCCGTCAATCAAGGGCTCCCTTCGGGAGCCTGATGTAAAGGGCACCGATGCCAGAAGCCGAGCAAGGCAGTTCCACCGACATCAGGAACGCCACCAGTTGTCAATCGCACCCCAACGCAACTCTCCGAACTTGTGTCAGCCTTGCTATTCTGATCAAGGAATGGTCGTCGCCGGCGCCTCCAGGACTGCGTTTGACGATAATAGGCATGGAGGGCAAGTGCACCCGCTACTGGCAGAGTCAACGTTCATGCAACGAACGGCTGGGGAATGGGAGGCCATCGGGACCTGGGCAACGGTGCTGGTCGCTCTAGTTGCTGCGTTGGTCGCTTTGAGACAGGTAAAAACGGCTAAAGATATCCGACGCGAAGAATCGTGGCCTTACGTTGCGATCTACATCGAGTCCGTTGCTTCTAAGCCGCAGTTCGTAGATCTGGTAATTCGAAATTTCGGACAAACTGTAGCTACGGCTATTGAGATTGTCCCGGACGCGCCCGTGTTGCGAGCCGCGAGCGATTCGGGAACCGAGACTGAGGAAGTAGAGTTCCCAACCAGCATTGTCACGCTGGCTCCGGGTCAGGAGTGGCGAACGCTATGGGACTACGCTCCCGACAGAAAGCGCCTCAAGGTTCCCAATCGGTACAGCTTCTTCGTTTCATATCAAAGCTCGGATGGCAAGAGCCACGCCCACACTTACGAGATTGATTGGTCCGCATATCAAGGTCGACGCTGGGTCAACGTTAAGACCGTCGACGACGTGGCCAAATCTCTTAAAGAAGTCCAGAAGATCTTAGGCAAGTGGACCGAGAGTATCCACGGAAGCATTTCGGTCTACGTACGGGATGGCGATAGGAAAGATGCTCAGAAACGCGAGGCTGACGCAGAATGGCCTAAAAAGCTAGCTGAATTCAAAGAACAACTTCGGACATGGTCGGCTGGGGAGCTAGAGATTGAAGAAGGCGACGCCGACGCCGACGCCGCCGACGACGCCGCTGACTGACCTCCTGTCTGCCGGGTGCGGTTCTGTATCACTGCACCCGGTAACTGCATGGTGTGGGTCTCGGATTGTGTCGTGTTTTCTCGTGGTCCTGGCTTGGCCGGCGGCTAGTCCGACTCCGACACGATGGGTGCGTGCTGGACGGGTCACCGCTCCGCCGTCCGGTTCGAACAGGCCGAACGGGATCGGCCGAGGAGGAAGGAGCGGGAGCGGGAGCGAGCACCCGCCCGGCCCGGCTCAACCTGCTCGACCTGGTGGGCGTGCTCGGGGTCCGCTTCCTAACGGACCAAGGCGGGTCCGTCTCCTACCCGGGCACCCGGTCACCTCAGCACGGTCCGGCTCGGCCTCCACCAAGCACAGAAGCTCCAGGTGGGCACACCTAGCCGAGAGACGCCCGCCCCGCCCCCGTGGCTGCGTCCTGGGCCCTACTAGAGCAGCGCTTCCGGTGGCGTTCGAAGAGACTGGAGGAGGGGGTCAGCTTAAGAACGTCGCCGCCAACCCAGCGTTGCTCTGAGGATCACTTCACACAGGTGAGAAGCTATTCGCCCCACCCGGTCATGGCCCCTGCCCGGCAAGATCGCTTGGGTTGTAGCTGAACGGTGAGGCGGCCCATCGCTCTGACCCCGATAGTCCCGCTTCACTTCAGACCCTCCGTGTGCCGTCTCAAAGTCGAGCGGTGGGTTGACGCTCACGCCTGCTCAGCGATCAGATGGGCAAGATGGGAGCGGATCAGGTTGGCCACGGTGGTCCCCCGCTGGGCGGCGACGATCTTGGTGGCGATCCAGACCTCTTCGCTGACGTCGACGCCGATCCGTTTGGTCCTGACCGTGCCGGGCGCCAGGGCCGGGCCCGCGGGCGCTGCCGGCGTCGCTGCAGGTGCACGGTCGCTGGTTGTTGGGTCGTTGGCGGCGGGTGTCGTACCGATGCCGAGGTCGGCTAGTAGGTCGCTGTCGAGGGCGTTGCGTCGGGTGCTCATCGCTGTGCTTCTTCGCCGATGAGCATGCTGGCAAGCCGTACTGCGACCTGGCGGTAGTCGTGCACGAGCCCTGCGGCCGGGCCGGTGCGGGCTGCGGTGAGCGGGAGTCCGGCTGATGCGGTGTCCTGGAGGACGGTGCGGCGCGGAATGGTGCCGAGGATCTGACCATCGAACACTTGCTGGAGCCGGTCGGCGTGATGTGCGTGTTCGCGGGTGATCGCCTGTGCGTTGATGACGACTCCGCGGAACACGCATCCGGGCTGGTAGGCGGCCTGGACGGTGTTGATCAGCTGGATGATCGTCTTGAGCGGTTCAAGAGCGAGGTAGTCGGGTGTGGTCGGGACGATCACTCCGCTGGCGGCTGCAGCCAGGGCAGTGGTGGTGAGCATCCCGAGGGAGCCCGGGGCGTCGATGAGGACGTACTCCCAGCACCCGGATACCTCTTCGAGCATCAGCCTGAGTTGCTGCTCGGTCCCTGGATCCGATGACCGCTCGATGCGAGCATGACGTTGACCAGCCGGAAGTACGTCGAGCCCCCACTCATCAGACCGGACGACCTGTGCCTCGATGTCGTGGTCGTCAATTGCCGCTGCGTAGCCAACGTCGCCGGCGCCGGGTGTGAGCCCGACCAGCCGGGTGAGTGACGCCTGTGGGTCGAGGTCGATCAGCAACACCTTGGGTGCGCCCGGTCCGGCGGCGAGGGCGTGACCGAGGTGGGCGGTGGTTGTGGTCTTACCGACTCCCCCCTTGTGGTGGACGACAGCGAGCGTGTGCATGGTCTGGTTTCCCTTCGAGGTGGTGGTCACCGTCAACGTGGCGCGCATTTGTGGGAATGGTCCGTTGTGGGTTCGTGAGCATGTGGAAACGAACAGATGTACATCGGCAGCGATGGGCGGCCGTGGTGGATCGGTTTGGCGAGCAGCATGGCGCAGCCGTTGCCGACTCTCGACGCCCAAGAGCTACGCGCCGGTTTGCACATCTGAACAAATGGGGGTTTGTACACGTCGGGTGAACAAATGGACAGAGGTGGGTTTTGGCAGTTGTACAAATCGTGATCTGAGGGGTTGAGGAACTTCGACGGTGGTCGCGTCCGACCCCACCCCAATCCCACTAATGACTTGTATTCCTTGTGGCCATGAGGTCATTGGGTGCCCGAGCGGTTCTGACGGTTGCGGTGTTGGCGGTGCTGACGTCGTGCGCGTGCCAGGTGGCTCCTCGGAACGTGCGGGTGTCGCCCGGCAAGGTGCTGGTTGTCGGTGATTCGCTCGTGGTGGAGGCGAAAGCCGCCATCGAGGCGAGGGTGCCCGGCGCCCGGGTAGTAGCTCGAACCGGCGCTGCGCCCTGCTCGCTACTCGCCGACGCGGTCGCAGCGGCGGGGTCTGCCGATGTGGTGGTGCTGGCCTTCAGCGGCAACGACTCGTTCTTGGCGCCGTGCATGTCAGGTTCTGATCACCGGATAGGCGGCGCCTACCGGGACAGCTACGAGGACTACTCGGACCGGATCGGTTTGTCGAAGCTGCGTATGGCGCTCACCCCGGTGTGGGATGACGGACACGCGGCGAACAGTGTGACGGCTCGCAGTGTCGCCGAGGCATGGGCGACGACCAGGGGTGTCCCGGTCGTTGACGCAGCCATCGGGCTGGGTGGCGACCGTTACGTCGCTGGCGCCCGACGACAAGCCGGTGAGTCCGGGTCGGGCTCGAAGTCGTTCGTGGCGCTTCGTGCGGCGGATCGGGTCCACCTGTGCGTGGCCACCGAATACGACCGGGGGTTCACCGGACCCAGTTGCCCGGCGGGCAGTTCGGCGGGAGTGACTCGTTTCGCTGCCGGAATCGCGCGGGCGGCCAGCTCGTGATCGACCACAACATCAACCAGGAGGTTGGTATGAAAGTTCACACCAAGAGAGGGAGCGCCGCTGCTGCGGTTGTTGCGCTCCTTCTGACAACTCTGGGGACGCTGGTGTTCCCAGGCACGGCAGGTGCGGCGGTCGTGCGAGCGGGTGGTGTCACCGGTGTCCAGGTCAATGGAACCGGTGGCGGCGACGGGCTGTCGTACGTCGGCCTCTACGAGCTGACCGACCCGGTGACCGGCAGACGTCAGGCAACCTGCATCGAGTGGGACGGTCGCGCACCTGACGATCAGCCAGGTGCCTATTTGGATGGCGGGTTGACCGACGATCCGATCATGTCTGCGCTGGCGTTCACGGTCGACAATCTGAGTGGTCCGTTCAAGGACGATGAGGTTGCCCAGGCCGCTTTGGCGGTGGTCGGCAAATACCGGTCCTCGCAGCTCGGTTTGCCTGGTGCGACGACCTACCCGGTCGGGCTGCCCGACCCGACGTCCGGTGCCGACTTCCGTCTGTCTGACGGTAGCGGTGGGGTGCGGACCTTCAACGGCAACCAGGCCAGCTCGGCGGGTGCGGTGGCCGCTACGGCGATGTTCGCCTGGACGGTGATGGAGAACACCGGACGCGACTGGGCTTGGACCCTCGACTCGGCCACACCTCATCCGGGCGTTGACGGCGGGGTCATCGACACGGAGTGGACCCTGCGCAATGCCGCCGGGAACCCAGTTGGGAACAGCCAACCCATTCTCGCTCCACCTGGGTTGCAGTCGAACGTGACCGTCGACGGCTTCTACGACGACGCGTTTGACCAGAAGCTGACCGACTACGGCTTCCCAGCTCCGCTCACCAGCAGCGACGGCAAGGCGTACCTGCGGGTGAACGTCGTCGACGGCACCAAACCGGTGAGCTACGGCGTTTCGATCGTCGGCCCATCCAGCGCTCGAGTGTTGCGTCCGGTGGATGAACGCCAACAGACCATGATCGTGGCTGGCACCCCGAAGGTTGCACAGGCTGATGGGCGCCAAGAGGCCCCGCTCGGCACCGTGCGGATCGGCAAGCTCGACGGCGTGTCCGGCGACCCGGTTGCTGGGGCAACACTCCGGCTGACCGGCCCAAACGGTTACGACGAGACGTTCACCTCGACGACGTCGCTGATCGAGATCCCCGACGTTCGGGTCGGGAACTACCGGCTGACCGAGACGGCCCCGCCTCCGGGCTACATCACCGAAACTCCGGCACCGACCGTGACCGGGTTGCTCGACCGTGACGCCGAACTGACGCTGACGGTCGACAACTACCGGGAGATCGACGGGCAGACCACGGCGTCGGAATCGGTGGTCACCTCCCAGGGCGACACCCAGGTGTTCGACGAGATCACCGTCACCGGTGTGGACAACGACCAGGAAGTTGAGGTCGAGGCGGTGTTCTATGCCGTCGAGAACACGACCGCCTCCCCACTCACGATCGACCTGGCCGCTGGGATCTGCGATCCGGACAACGAGATCGGCCGAGAGACGATCAGCGTCACCGGGCCGGGTCCGCACAAGGTTGGTCCGTTCACGATCCCGGCGGGTTTCCGTGGTGTCACCACGTTCCAGGACCGGGTGATCGGAGCGGGCCCGCAGAACTGGTTGGACGCCTGCGGTCAGCCGGCCGAGACCACCGTGGTGTATCCGCTGATCGAGGGCGCAACCCAGGCGCTCGACACCGACCCGGAAGGTGACGAGGAGCCCGGCTCTGAGGTCATCTCCGGGGATGGCGCCCAGGTGTGGGACCGCGTGGAGGTCTCCGGACTCGCAGCGGGCGAGACCGCTGAGGTCACCGCCCAACTGTTCTCGGACCCCACCCAGAAGTTCCCGTTCGAGGACGGATTCTCCACCGACGCATGTGCCCCGGAGAACCTGATCGGAGAGCCGATCACCGTGACGGTCACCGGTGCTGGTGCCGCCGATGAGGTCGACACGATCGTCGTCGGACCGTTCACGATCCCGACAGGATCGGAAGGCAAGGTGTCGTTCCTCGACACCGTGTCCGGCACCGTCGAAGGCGACCGTTCGGTCACCCGACAGTGGAGCGACACCTGCGGCAACCCGGCCGAGACCCTCACCGTGCGCAAGCCGATCGAAGCCAAGACGGAGGTGTCGGAAACCAAGATCGTCTCCGACGATGTCCACGAGGTCTTCGACGTGGTGTCGACGAACCTCAACGACGGCGAGACGGCCACGCTGACCGCCGAGGTCTACGGCTACTTCGACGTGGACCACACCTTCGCCGAGGGCAATGAGGACTGCGAGCCCGGCAAGGTGCTCTCGACGTTCACCCAGGACGTGACCGGTCCCGGCCCGCACAAGTTGGGCCCGTTCCGCACCGACGCGAACGCTGAGGGGCAGATCACCTGGCAGGACGGCCTAATAGCGACCGTCGGTGAGGACGCACGAGGGTGGCTCGACGGCTGCGGTACCGCTTCGGAAACATCGATGGTGCGCCGCCCGATCGAGGGCTCCACCCAGGTGACCGAACGCCGGGTCGTCAACGACGGCACCGTCGAGCTGTTCGACGAAATCACCATCAAGGGGCTCCGCGATGGCGAGACCGCCACGGTCACCGCCAACGTCTACGGCCCCTACGACCAGCGTCCCACCGGCGACGACTGTGGTGAGGGCGAGCTGCTGGAGTCGTTCACCGTTGAGGTGACCGGCCCCGGCCCCCACCTGATCGGCCCCTACAAGGTGCCCACCGAGATGTTCGGGTTCGTCACCTGGCAGGACGGAGTGGCGTCCGAGGACGGTCGCACGTGGATCGACGGTTGCGGTCGGGTGACCGAGACCACCGAGCTGGTGCCACCCGACGACGACACCCCCCCAACCACGACGCCACCACCCGCGCAGCAGCCGCCGGACCTGACCACGCAACGGGTCAACAACCCGGCGTCGCCTCCGTCGATCCCCAAAGCACCGGCGACTCCCGCGAACCCATCGAATCCCTCGGGTCCGTCGGCGCCGCCATCGCTGGCGGTCACCGGAGCCGGCGTGGGCGTTCTGGCGCTGGTCGCGCTGGGCCTGGTCGCCGCCGGGCTGGTGCTGGTGCGCCGTCGCCGCACATCCAGCGGGAAGGTGCCCGCCTAGATCGCCTTTCGATCCCTTCAAGGCGAAACACCGGCCCCTCCCACCAACGAGGGGCCGGTGTCCGCACCCGGATGGCCGTGGGTGCGCTGACGAGCCGGGCCCAACGAGAAGGAGCGAACCGATGAAGAAGCCGATGACACGAGTTGTGGCGCTGGTGGCGTTCGGACTGATGGCCGTGCTGACCAGCTGCCAAACCGCAGGTGTGCCAGGCGACGTCGCGATGTTGCCGTCCGCGTCGGAGTCAGCGAGAGCGTTCAGGGCGATGGGCGGGTTGACCGGCGTGTCCTGCCGGTCGGCCGGACACGCTCAGATGCGGTGCTCCACCAGGCAGACCGGAACGGTGACGAGTACCGGGCATGTCGACAGCGGTTCCACGATCGGTATCTACAACTTCGGCAAGTACGCGGTGCGGGCGAACCGCGCCGGCCAGGACCGGATCTCTTGGAGCCGTCCCCTCTGGAACGGCCAGTTCAGGTCCGGCTGGTTCTACGCGTAGGCGTCCCAGCGAGTTCTTCGGCCCTCACGGGTCCGAAGCCGGGGGCAGGGTCGGCGTGGCCCTGCCCCCAACAGATCGACAGCAACGAAAGGGTGCAAGATGAGCGAACGTTGGAGCATTGCGAGCCGCCTGCGGCCGGCGGTGACCTACCTGACCGTGTGGCTGTCGGCGTCGGTGTTCGCCGTGGTGGTGTGGGCCTCAGCCGCCGGGGCGCAGGAGCCGTACCGGGGATCGCTGCCGGTGGCACCGTCGTCCACGGTGACGACCGGAGACGCGTTCTCACCGTCGGCGGTGGTGTTCGTCGAGCTCGATGCCCGGGTGACCATCACGGTGTTCGCCGATCGGTCGTGTGACCGCCTGGTGGTGTCGAACACGTTCGACCTGTCCGGTCTGGAAACGTCCGGCCCCCCGGTCACGATTGACGCCCCGGGCCAGTACTACGCCCGCTCCCAGGTAGACGACGGTCCGCTGTCGAACTGTGAACGGCTGGTCGAGGTGGTCGACGAACCAGCCCTTGAGGTCAGCCAGGACGGCGACACGCTGCGGGCCACCTCCAACCTTCGCGGGGTCATGACGGCGGTGCTGATGGAGCCGGGCTGCACCGGTGGAGCGTTGGGATCAACACAGTGGCGCGCCGACGCCCGCACGTCGCAGTCTCCGCCGTTGGCTGCACCGCCGGGACGCCCGGCGGCCTCGGTTCAGGTGATCCTCTCCGGCGACTCGGGCCGGACCGTGACCACCTGCGAGGGGTGGGCCTCGAAGGCGTCACAAGCGACCACGACCACCGCCGATCCGACGGTTCAAGAGGAGGGCGTTATTGCCGCTCGCCCGGCGGAACGCACGTCGACCACCCTGCCCGGTTCCGGTGACCCCTTCGTCGAAAACACTTCCGTGTCGCCCACGACGACCACCGTCGCGACGACGGCGGCGTCGACCACCTCCATCCCGAAACCGACGGTCACCGGAGCGCCGGACCTGGCCGAAACCGGCCCTTCCCGCGCCGCCACCACGGCTGCCGGCGCTGGGGCGCTGCTCCTGCTGGCGGGCGCGCTGACCGTCCTGATCTCAAGGCAAACCAACAAGGAAAGGGGCACATCATGAGTGTCATCACAACGGCCGTTCACACGATGGCGAGCATTCCAGCCGGGGAGTGGGCACAGGACCTCTCCAACCCGTCACCCAACATGAACGCCCCGGGCGTCAACCAGTGGGCCACCCTCGCAGGGTTCCTCAAGGGCTGGGGGATCGTGGTCCTCGGGCTGGTCGCTTTGGCTGGTGCGGTCCTGTTCGGGGTCGGCGGCCGGGGCAACTCGGGGATGCGGTCGACTGGGGCGATGATGGTCGGCGGCTCCGTGTTCGCCGCGATTCTCTTGGGTGTCGTCATCCCGATCTTCAACCAGTTCACGTGAGCGGTCACCCAGCGTCGAGGGCGGAATCTTCGGCCTCGACGGTCCCAGCGCACGACCTGAGCGACTCCCAGCTCCTGGCCGCTCCCCACCCGGGCGCCGCGTCCCGTGACCGACATGAGCAACTCGTCTACGCGCACCTCTCCGACGCTGCCGGCCAGCACTGGTTCGTGTGCGAACTCGACCATGATGCCGGGAGGGCGGGTGTGTGGGAGTGGCCGGTCGGGGACGGGCGCCGCCCAGGCTGGCGTGAGGTTTCGCTTCAGGATCTGGCGTCGAGGACTGGGTCGAAGCAGGTGTCGTTAGATCGCGGTTGGCAACGGCAGAGCACCGCCGGCTGCGGTGTGGATGCGTTCAGCATCGGCATGGACCGGATCGACCGCGTGGCGGCGAAGCTCGCACACGCCGCCGGTCGCGGGGCGCCCGGCGAGATCGACCCGGAGTTCGCGAGCCGAGTCGCCCATGCCCAGGCGGTCGCTACGAGTCCTGGGATGAGCGTGTGGGATCGCCGGGGCAGCTTCATTGCCGAGGCCCGCCGAGCCGAAGCACAAGGCCTGCACACCTACGACCGGCTGATCAGCCAACAGGTGACCCGCCAAGCCCCGGAGCCGGTACCGGTCCCACAAACCGCTGTTAGGCAAACACCAAGGTGAAAGGGGTGCTGCAATGGGTGCAGACGAGAGACGCAAATGGCCATGGGTGGCCGCAGCGGTGGTGGCGGTCGTGTTTGTCGGCTTGGCGGTTGGTGGTCGCCTGATTGGCGATCCATCCGCACCACCAGCGGTGAGGCCGACGTCGACGACGAGCGAGCCTCGGAGCACCTCGCCGTCGACGCCGCCGTCGTCGATCGCAAAAGGAAAGAGAAAGCCGAAGGGGGCGAAGCCAGCGGATGCCCCGGCTCCAGGGTCGGCTGCCGAAGCCGCAACGACCTGGACCGAAACGGTCAGCGGGCTGGTGTACGAGAAGGCGGCTGACGCTCGCGCTCAGATGATGGTGCTGTCGGAGTCGGAGGCGGCGATCGGCAACGAACTGGATGCGTTGAAACAGCGCCAGAAGAACGTCGCCGAAGCCGACGACGACGCGCTGATCTGGTCGCAGTTCGCACCGCTCGGTTTGAAGGAGACGACCGGGCAGGGTCGCACGACCGTTGACGTCTGGGGGGTGTGGGTCCAGTCGGCCGACCCGGTGGTCGAGCCGGTCTCTGCGTGGATCATCTGGTCGGTCGACCTCGAGAGGGACGGCACGGGTTGGACCGTGGTCGGGTCCGACCGTCAGGAGGGACCGGCGTTCGGGCTCTCGCTCGACACGGTTCCTGCTGGTGCCGACCTGGCGTCAGACCTGGGTGGGTTCGATCCGGTCGGTGTGCGATGACCACCCGGGCTCGACACGTGTCCCTGGGGTCGGTCGGCTTGTTGACGCTCGCCGGCGTGTCTTTGTTGCTGATCCAGCGGGCTGGAGCGGCGCCAGCCGATATCGGCGACTGTTTCCAGCTCGATACCGCTGGGTGCGCATCGACCGTTGGCGGTGCGGCGGACAAGATCGGTGGCGTAGCTAGCGGTGTTCAGACGGCGCTCGGAGGCCCGGAGGAGTGGCTGAAGTCCGTCGTCAAGTCGGCCAGTGAGGCGATCGAGCTCTGCTTCGGGCTGGTGCAGCACTTCCTGTCCACCCAGGCCGATCCCCAGCTGGTGGCACCGTGGTTCGCCGAAGGTCCGTATAAAGCTGCGACACGAGTGGCGGCGATGCTCGCCACCCTGGCTGCCTTCATGGAGATCGTCCGGGCGACCGTCAAGGGCGAGATGGGCGGCTTGGCCGGGCGCATCATGCTCGGACTTCCGGCAATCGCCATCGCGATCGGCATAGCCCCAACGGTGCTCCAGACGGTGGTCTCGTTCGTCGACTCCATCTCCTCGGGGATCATCGGTGCGTCGCAGGCCGACCTGCGCGGGTTTTCCGATTCGGTGCTGGACCGCACCGGGGACGGTGCGTCCGGAGTTGGTGGGGCGCTCGTTGTGGTGCTGGTGCAGATCGTGTTGATCTTCAGCCTGATGGCGACCGCCCTCGCGCTGTTGCTTCGTCAGGTGGCTGCCTACCTGCTGGTGGTGATGATCCCGATCTCGGCGATGGGGGTGGTGTTCGAACCGGTACGGAAGTTCGCAACACGCACGATCGAGGTGTTCTTCGCCATCATCTTCAGCAAGATCGTCATCGCGTTGGCGCTGTCGATTGGGGCGGCGGCGTTGGCCAGCGCGGTTTCGGCGCCGTCCGGGCCGCCACCTGCGGCCAAGCCGCCCGCTGCGTCATCTTCGACGACCGCGCCGGCAAAGCAGCAGGAGGGCATCGCCCTGATCATGACCGGCCTGGCGGGCATCGTGACCTACGGGGCTGCCGCATTCGCCCCGATCGGGCTGCTCATGTTGGTGCCGTCGGCAGAAGCGGCGGCGATGTCCATGCGGGGTGTCCGTCAGATGGGCGGTGAGGCACGCCAGTCGGTCGGTGGGCTGAGCGGCGTCGACCGAGCGAAGGGCACCGCCAAGCAGGGGGCGACGATGGCCGTTTCAGCCGGAGTTTCGTCCGCCGTTGCCGGTGCTACCCGGGGTGGTGGCGGCGGCGGAGCAGGTGGTGGCGGAGCCGGAGGCGCAGGGGGTGGTGCCATCGGCGGCGGTGGCGCATCTGGGGCTCTGCCAACCGGGGGAGGTGGCGGTCCTGGCAACGGTGCCCCGGGTTTACCACCGGGCGATCAGAGTTCTGGCAGTGGCGGCGATGCCCCCATGGTCGGTGGTTCCGACGGCGACGCACCCTCGCCGTCGGGGCCACCAGGAGGTGGGCCGGGATCCCGGCCCGGCGGGTCGTCGGAGTCGCCGCCGCCGGACGGGAGCCCTCCCACCGGTTACGGCCCTTCACCATCAGCAAGCGGCCCGGGTGACGGGGAGTCGTCCTCGAACGTGCCAACTGCCGAGTCGCCGCAACCCTCGCCGGGCAGTGGTTCGACGCCGACAAGCGCGGGTGCGCCAGCCGACCCCCCCCCCCCTGCCCGCCGCTCAGGGCCGGACCCGGCCTCTGACACGTCCGATCGAGCGACAGGAGATCCACGATGAGCGATGACCCTCGAATTGAGATCGCAGCACGGCCAGAGTCGATGTGGTTCGGACTGGAACGGTCTGCCGTCGTCGGCGCCGTGGCCGGATCTGTTCTGGTCGCGATGATCGTCGCCGTCGGATCGTGGCAGCTTGGTCTGCTGGTGGCGCTGGTGACGGCGGTCCTGGCGTTCGGGCGGGTCAAGGGCACCTCGTTGTTTGTGTGGATCGGAATCGTGGCCATCTGGGTTGCCGACCGGTGGCTCGTTCGCGGTGGCCGCAGTTGGGTCGGCGCCGTGCCGGTGGTGGTCGCCGACCCGGACGACGAGGACAAGGTGAAGGAAGCCCGGGACGTCCACCGGTCGGTGAAGGGCCTGAAGTTTGCGACCGCCGCTCCGGAGGGTCGGCGGTCGTTCGGGATCGTGATCGACTCGCTCGCCGACACGGTCTCGGTTGTGCTTCGGGTGTCGGGCACCGAGTTCTCGCTGCTCGAGCCGGCCGAGCAGGGCCGACTCGTCGCGATGTGGGGTCGGGCGTTGGCCTCGATGGCCTACGAGGGGTCGCCGGTGGTGCGGGTCAGCTGGACGACCGAGGCGGGCTCGGCCGAGGTCGGCGAGCACACGAGGCACGTCGCTGACGTGGCAGATGATCCCGACTCGGAAGGCACCCGTCGGTATCTGGCGCTCGTCGAACAGATCGCCGAGGTTTCGACGGAGCACCGGTCGACGGTCACGATCACGGTCGGGGTGCGCAAGGTCAGGTGGCGGCCCCGCCCGGGCGGACTCACCCGACAGGAGCGTGCGGTCGAAGTGCTCGACGACGTGGTGAGGATGCTCGAGGACGATCTGCGAGGGTCCGGGTTCGTGGTCGACGGCAGACTCGCAGCCGACGACCTCACTGAGTCGTTTCTGCGGTCCCGCCGCCCGGTCGACGGACGGTCCCGGGCAGCCGCCAGGTCAGCGGGCGAACCGGTTCCGGCGATTCCGGTTGGCGTCGGTCCGCTGTCGGTGGAGAACTCGCCGGGTCACGTCACGATCGACGGCTACCTCCACGCCAGCCTGGCGATCACCGCCTGGCCATCAACGCTGGTGCGCCCGGCCTGGTTGGAGAACTTCATTGCCAACGCTCCCCCGCCCGGCACGGACCGGCGAGTGACGATCACCCACGTGCCAGTCCCTCCGTCTCAGGCTCGCCGTTCGATCTCCCACCAGCTGTCGTCCCTCGAATCAGCAGCCGAAGTGAAACAGGCCAAGGGCTTCCGGGTCACTGCCGGTTCGCGACGGGTCATGGAGGTGACCCGACGGCGCGAGGAGGCGCTCGCCGACGGGCACCAGATGATGATGGTCGCCGGGATGATCACCGTCTCCGCCGGCGACGAGGAGTCGCTGGAACACGCTGTCGATAGAGCCCAGTCGCAGGCCCGGCAGGCCGGGTTGGAGACGACGGTTCTGTGGCTCCGCCAACCCGCTGCGTGGGCGGCGGGGTTACCGCTCGGCCTCGGGATCACCAGGTTGGACCCATGAGAAGCATGCTGATGACCAACCCCGCTCTGGCGGCAGCGAGGCTCGGCCAGGACCCGTTCGAGATGACGACGCAGGCGGCGGGGGCGGTGTTCCCGTTCGTCATGCAGCAGGGTCTGCGTGACCTGCGCGGCGTCGTCGTCGGGATGAATGTCCTGGCGGGCGGCGCGTTCGTGTTCGACCCGTTCAGGGCCTATGCGAACGGGCTGGTGACCAACCCCAACATGGCGATCTTCGGGTCGCCCGGGCAAGGCAAGTCCGCACTGGTTAAGACGCTGCTCTCACGAATGGACGCACTGTCGGGTGCGTCCCGGTTCGTGGCCATCATCGACCCGAAGGGCGAGTACATCGACCTGGCCGGATGGCTCGGCTACCAGGTGCTGTCGCTTCGCCCTAACGGCGGGGTGCGCCTGAACCCACTCGGTGGGGACGCCACGATCGAGGAAGGTGCCACCGACCGCCGCTCGAAGCTTGTCGGCGCCTTGGCGGGCCAGGTGCTCGACCGGCCACTGTCGGGCTTGGAGGAACAGACCATCTGGGCGGCGGTCGAGATCCTCGGGACACATGACCGTGCGTCCCTCCGGGATCTGGTGGACCTGCTGGGCGAGCCCACCGCCGAGCTGCTCGCCGCTGCTGAGGTCGACCGGACGGATTGGTCGCGGTCGACCGACCCGCTGCGTCGCGCCCTGTCGAGGCTGGTCGACCGGTCGTTGCGCGGCATGTTCGACGGCGACGACAGCGTGAACATCTCGGGCACCAACCGGGGTGTGGTGATCGACCTCTCGGCGGTCTATGGCGACCCGATCGCGCTTCCGCTCGTGATGGTGGCGGTCACCGGCTGGCTGCAAGAACTGCGAGCAACCCAGGGCGGCGGGCGCCAGTGGATCCAGGTGTTCGACGAAGCGTGGGGACTCCTGCAACACGCATCCCTCGCTGCGTACCTTCAATCGGCGTGGAAGCTGGGACGGACGTGGGGTGTGGCGAACGTGCTGGTCGCTCACCGATTGTCGGACCTGCGGGCGCAGGCCGACGACGGGACGTCCACCGTCAAGATCACCTCAGGCCTGGTGTCGGACACGGCCACACGGGTGGTGCTCCGACAAGCGGCCGCCGAACGGTCGGACTTCCAAACCCAGCTGGGCCTATCCGAGCGAGAGTCGGGAATCATCACCGACCTGGTGCGCGGCCGCCACCTCTGGCAGATCGGCGCCTCCAAAGCGGTCGTCCAACACATCGTCGGGAGTCACGAGTGGCCGCTGGTCGACACCGACCAGCAGATGAGGGAGAACCACACTGGGTTCCCGGCTTCTCCGAGCGAACTGGCGGGAACCGGAGTGGGTGCGTCGTGAGGATGCTACCGGGGGTGTCGGGTTCGTGGAACCGATCGGGTAGGCCGATGCGTGGAACGGGCCCGGAGCATGTGAGCGAACTGGGCGGGTGTGAGTTGTCAGTCGTCGTCGAAGAGCGCTTCGCGTCCTTCGTTGAGGAGAAGGGAGACGATCCCGAGGGCGGCGGCCGGGTCTGCCCACCACCAGCCGAGCAGGCTGTTGAGGATCAACCCGGCGAGTACGACGGCGGAGAGGTAGACGCAGGCGAAGGTTTGGGCGCTGTCGGCGAGACCGGCTCTGCTGTCCAGTTCGGTGGCGACCTGTCGTTTCTTCCAGGCGAGGATCGGCATGACGATCAGCGAGGCGGCGGTGAGCGCGATCCCCACCGGCGATGCGTCGGGTGGTTCTCCTCTGATGAGGGAGCGGAGGGCTTCGAAGGCGACGACAGCGGCAAGGATGAAGAAGCTGATCCCGATGAGCCGGGTGGCTTGGTGCTCGACGCGTTCGGCGCGTTCGGGGTCGCGTCGTTCGGCTCGGAGACGCCAGAGGAACACCGATGCGGAGATCGACTCGACGGCGCTGTCGAAACCGAATCCGAGGAGTGCTTGGCTGCGGGCGACCAGCGCGGCGGTGATGGCGATGGCGCCCTCGCCGAGGTTGTAGGCGATGGTGAATATGGCGAGTGCGGTGGCCCAGGCCAGGAGGCGGGGCCGGTCGGGCGAGGTTGTCTCCATCGTCGGGGTCCGGGTTCAGGTGTCGCAGCGACCGGGAAGGTCGAGCGCGGTAAGCAGGGTGAGGGCTTCGGTGAGCCTGGGGTCGGCGAGGTCGTAGCGGACTCGGCGGCCTTCGGCTGTGGCGGTGACCAGCCCGCATTCGCGCAGACAGGTCAGGTGGTTCGAGAGGTTCGCTCGGGTGACGGCGAACTGATCGGCCAGTTCGGTCGGGTATGCGGCGCCGTCGATGAGGGTGACGAGGATGCGTCGTCGTGTGGGGTCGGCGAGCGCCCGGCCGATGCGTGCGAGCGAGTCGAGGTCAACCACCGATGATACAGCCACGGGCTGATAGTACAGGAACGCCTGAAGTGTTCAAGGGCCTGGTCGTACCGGACGGGCGGGGGTCAGGTCTTCTCGAGGTCGGGGTGCGCGACGGTGCCTGCGTAGCGGGTTGCGGCGCTGACGCTGAGCCCGAAGAGGTCGCAGATTCGGCGGATGTCGCCGCCGTTGGTGTGGATCTCTTGGAGGATTCTGTCCTCGCGCAGGGTTTGTGGGCGGAGGTCGGTGTTGGTCCACGGGAACTGTCTGCCGACGGGCCCGAGCCTTGGTGCGTTGCGCATGCCGACGAAAAGGTGCGTGTTGATGCTGCCCGGCCATTTGACCGCCCGGTGGTTGAGCCATGCGGTGAGTCGACTGAGGACGGGGTCGGCGAGGGGGATGTTCCGGTTGTTGATGTGGAGGCGTCCGTCGACGATGTCGGTGAGCTGAAGGTTCTGCACTTCTTTGGCGGTGAGGGCGTGAAAGGCGACCAGAGCGACGGCGAGGGCGGTGGCTGGGTTTGGGGAGTTCAAGGCTTGGCGGACCGATTCGGTGTCGAGCGGGAGAGGCACCGTGGCGTTCACCCGGGTTGTCGCCATTCCGGCGGTGGGGTTGGTGAAGATCAGCTTTCGGCTTTTGAGGACGCCGAACAGCGACCGCAGCCCGTACTCGGCGAAGTTGCGTTGCGATCCGCTCTCGGGCAGTGCCTCGCGCACTTGTGCTTGTGTGATCTCGGAGAGGGACCGGTGCCCGTTGGCGGCCCAGGCGTGGAGGATCGGGGCGATTCCGAGGATGTGGATGCGAGTGGTCTGTGGGTCGCGTGCTTGCCGTCGGGGCGCTGTGGAGCTGCCGTCCAACATGACTTCGAGCCAGACCTCAAGCTGTTCGACCATCGGTGCGGGCAGGTCGGCGGTCTTGGCGGCGAAGTACTGCTCGGTGCGCGATTGGCGGTCGTCGTTGAGGAGACCTGCGGCGTCGAGAACCTCGAGGGTCGAGCCGACGTTGCCGCCGTAGCGGGACAGCTGCTCAACGTCGGTGGCGTTGACCTTCGCGGTTGGGGTGTCTTGAAGGACCTGCATGATCCGAAGCGAAGCGATGACGTCGTTGGTCTGGCGTTTGCTCCACCCGTGCTTGGTCCCGTGGGTGCGGACGACGTCCGCGCAGTAGCGGATCAGGTCGGTGTCGGCGGTCAGCGCTTGTCGTCGTACTCCGTCGGGGTCGTGGGGCACGTCGAGCAACTGGAGCTGCTGGGAGGTCGGCGGAACGAACGCGGTGGACACAGCTCGTTTGGATCGGCGGCCGATGGGACGGTCGGCCGGGCGTTTCTTGAGTCGCGGCTGGCGCATGTTCGCGAGGTAGAGCTGTTGGCCGTACCGGGTGGCTTCGTCGAGGTCGACGACGTGGCCCTTTGCAGCCATGAAGCGGCCTTGGTCGAGGCAGAGCCGACATGCGCCCCGATCTGCGATGCGGGTGTTGCGTCCGCAATAGAGGCAGTCGCCGATTGGGTAGTGGGTTGCCCACCAGCGGCAGCTCCAGCAACGCCAACTGTGGGCTCTCAACACACCCCAGGCGAGGCACCCTCGACACGAGCCGAGATGCAGCGGCCCACCGGGATGGCAGGCGTCGCACAGTCCGTCACTGAAGTAGTTGGGCGACTGGCAATCACCGCAGGCGGGCTCGGGGAACGGGCCGCCGGGCAGGCAGGCGTAACAGAAGTCGACCCGAGGTTTGACCCACGCGACCCGGTTGCGTTGGCAGGTGAAACAACGCTTCGGGGGTCGCGTCATAGGGGCGGTTCGGACTTCGTGTTCCCGAACCGTGGGACGACCACCGTCGGGCCCCGATCGGCAGTCGCGGCCTGGGGCTGTTCGGGCCGGCGCGCAGCGACGGCATCGGGCTCGTTGATCAGCAACGCGGCGGCGTCACAATCCAACACAGCACAGATCACGTCGAGGTCATCGAGGCGGATCGTCGTCGGTGTTCCCGACCACAACGCCGACATCTTCCCGGCGCTGAGCTCGAGTCCTGCTTCGCCGAGCAGACGGCGCATCTCGCCGGACTTCCAGATCCCGCGCTCGGCGGCCTTCAATCTCATGTTCCATTTCACAACCTCATCCTCCCTCTCCGAAGCGGGCAGCCAAACTCTGGTTGGCGTTCGTCCACGCCTTTTCGATGTGATCACTGCGCACATGGATGTAGCCCGACGTGGTCGCCAGCCATTGATGGCCCAACAGTTCCTGGAGCGCTTTGAGGTCCATGCCGTTGCCATAGAGCGACGAGGCGCAGTAGTGGCGGAGCACATGGGGTGTCAGCCGCCCGGCCCATCCCGGCAGCCACTTCCGGGTCGCTACTCCGAGCCCGCTTCTCAGCGCGTTGGCGCCCACCCGCGTGCACGTCACGCTGTCGGAGCTGAGTCGCTCGGAAGGAAACATCGGTGCGTCGGGGTTCGACCAGTCGCCGGCGAACTGGTGACGGACCTCGGCCAGCCACCAATCGATCAGACGGTCAGCACCATTGATCGCCGGGACGAGACGCGCTTTCGGTCCCCGTCCGCTGCTTCCCTTGCCGTGACGAACGTGGAGCTTGCCGAACTCGCCCAAGTCCGGACGCCAGTCGCGGATGTCGAGCATCACTGTTTCGTTGATCCTCAACCCGAGCCTGCGCCACAACGACGCAGCGAAGTAGTCACGCGCCGCCGGAAGGTACTTGCGGGCTTCGGGCACCGCAGCCCGCCAAGCGGTGAACAACCTATCGACCTCAGCGTCCGAGGGCGGCACTCGAACCTTGCCCATCGAGTTGCCGGACTGACGGTTGAACTCGTCGATCGGCTGCTGAACAACAACGCCGGTCAACGCGTGGATGTCGCCCTGATACCGGCTGACCATGAAGTCGAAGAACAACGCCAGCACGCCCGCCTTCCCGGCCCGCGTGCTCACCGTATTGCCCAGCCGCCGCTGTTCGGCCATGAACCGATCGGCGTCATCACACGTCGCGGTCCACAACGATCCCGTCAACGAACGGGCGAACTCGATGATCACCGACCGGGTTCGGCTCACATGCCTGTCGCAAAGCCCAGCTGCGGCCATCGCCAGCGCGTACTGGTCGACGATCTCCTGCTCGAAGTCCTCGACGTCCTCAGCGGTGCGCAGCACTCGGGGCGACCCGATCGTGCGGACCACCGCCAAGCTCAACGTACGACCAGTTCACCAAGAAGGAGCATCCATCAACTATATCGACGAACCGTCATGATTCCCGACCAAACGTCACCCAACGCAAACCAAGGCAACAACCCCGCCACCACCGAACGAACGGTCAATCAGGCTGGCACAAGCCTCAACGAACCCAAGCCCATAGAGATTGCGTCATGAACACCGCAACCCGCCGGGCGCAGCATCGGGCGACATCATCGGCCGGGCTCCAGCCTCACCACATGGCCGTCGCCTCGTTGAGCCTGATCGGCACCATCCCCGCCGTGTGGGTGGCATCCCAGGTGTCCGCACGCCTCGACGGGGCCCGACCACCCGACGGGGTCGGGTTCGAGGCGGTGGTGGAGGCGATCGCCAACGCCGGCGACCCGATGGCGGCACTCGGTTCGTCCGGCTCGCCGGGCGTGTTTTGGACGGTGATCGGCTTCGAGGCAGCAGCCGTCATGGTCCTCTCCGCCATCGGATGGAAGCGATGGCAGCAGCGCGACGCCAATGCGGGCCACGCCGACCGTTTCGATCTGGCGCCGATGGGCGCCAACGCGCTGGTCGAGCGGGGCGACATTCTGCGTCCAGCAGCATCGAAGCCGAAGGCGACCGATCTCGGCTGGGAGTTGGGTTCGGTGAAGGGCCACCGGGACGGGGTGTGGGCCTCGGTGGAGGACACCCTTCTGGTCGTGGCGCCACCGCGCACCGGCAAGACGGCCGGGTTCGTTGTGCCCGGCGTGTGGTCAGCTCCCGGGCCGGTCGTGGTGACCGGCACCCGGCCGGAAGTGGTCGACAAGACCGCACCGGTCCGATCGAAGGTCGGCACGGTCTTCGTCTGCGACCCGCAGGGGATGACGCCGAAATACACCGGCTTCCAGTGGGCACCAGCGCGTGGGTGCGATGTCGAACGAGTGGCAATGGAACGCGCCGGGTCGCTGGTCGGCGCCGGGGTCGACCACAGCAACACCGAGAATGGCGACTTCTGGACCGACATGACCAAATCGGTCGTCCGTGCCTACCTCCTCGCTTCAGCTCGGGCAGACCTGCCGATCTCTCGGGTGATCCGCTGGGCAGGCGCCCCAACCGACCCCGAGCCGGTCACGCTCCTGCAACAACACGGTCAGCACGAGTGGGCCCGCGAACTGTCCGAACAGGCCAAGGCCGACCCGAAACAGCGCGGGTCCGTCTGGGCCGGCGTAGTCCGCACCTTCGACTGCCTCGCGGACCCAGAGCTGCGGTCAACGTTCGATTGCCTGCCATCGGAGGGGTTCCAACCTGCCACGTTCCTGGAAAGAAGGAACACGCTCGGGATCATTGGATCAGCGTCGGTTCAAGAAACACTCGCTCCGCTCGTGGCTGCGCTCGTGGAAGACGTGACCGAGCGGGCACGGGAACGCGCAGCGCACTGTCCCGACGGTCGTTGCGAGCCGCCTCTGTCGGTGGTCCTCGACGAGTGCGCCAACATCGCACCGCTCCCGAAGCTGCCTACCTTGATGTCGGACGGGGGCGGGTCAGGCATCTCAACGATGATGGTGCTCCAGTCCATCGGGCAGGGGCGGAAACGGTGGGGCAAGGACGCCATGGACGGCCTGTGGGAAGCCGCCCGCATCAAGGTCGTCCTCGGCGGCGGTGGGAACGCCGAGGACCTCAAACGCATCTCCGACCTGGCAGGCGAGATCGACGAAGAGGTTCACTCCGAAACCCACGAGGCCGCCACCTGGTTCTCCCAGTCGCACGCTCGTGGCGCCCAGGCCCACGTGACCGTCCGCAAGGTGCCGATCTGGCCCGTGGCAGACCTTCGCCAACTCGAGAACGGCTCCGCTCTCATCCTCGCCGGAGCAGCTCGGATCCCGACCATCCAATGGCGAGGCTGGTGGGACCGCCCCGAAGCCAAGCTCGTCGAAGCGGCCTGAACCGTGGACTACATCACCGGCATCACAGGCGGGATACAACCTCCAGCCAACCCGACACCTCCGCCACCATCCGATGGGCCGGCGCCGATCTGGGCTGAACTGGCGCCGACCGATGCGGTCGTCCGTTGGGACGAACTCGAGGTGTGGGTGCGCTGGCTGGTGGAGCGCTTCCGACTCGGACCGCTCATCCCACCCTGTTGGCCCGCCCATGGCTGGGCGGTCGAGGAACTCTCAGCCCTCCACGCGGCATGGAACGGCGTCTACCGAGGCCCCGGATTCCCCGACGGTCCGCCCGGCTGGATGAACGTGCTCGCCCAGTTCGTTGGTCGCATCCGCACTATCTGGGCCGACCAAGTGTGCGGCCAATACCAGCACGAGGAACCAGGGCAGTCCTGGCCATCAGATCCGGTGATCACACGGGTGACGACTGACTTAATCGCCAAGGACCTCAGGTTGCGGGAGGCCTCACCCAGGGAATGACAGGCGACAATTCAGATGCAGACCAGCTCATCGCCAGCGACCAGATATGAGAAGAGTCGCCTCGACTAACCTCGATCCGGCACGCTGAGATCGTGAAGAATTAGGTTCGGACGCGACAAATGCGCTCCGTTCCAGCAAACTTGAGGGTGTTGAGGACCACAAGGGAGCTGGTTTGGAACGCATTCGTCAGGTGCAATCTAGCGCGTCGGTTTCGGTGCGTTATGACGGCGTCGATGAGACCGACAAGATCGTCGCGTTGGGCGGTTTGGGGCCGCTCGCCGAGTACTCGGATCGGCTTGGTCTGACCGCCGGGTTCGCCTCGGCGGTGCCCTATCGGGGTGCCGCCATGCCGGTCGTGGATCGGGGTGGGCTGTTGGTCCACAGTCTGTTGATGTTGAACGCCGGTGGCGACTGTTGCACCGACCTTGGGATGCTCCATCCAGCCGGAGGCGTGCTGGGCGATGTCGGCTCGGAGACGACGTTCCGGCGGATGATCACCGACATGGCCAAGACTGCCAAATCGGTCGGCGCTGTCGATGACGTGATGCGCGAGGTCCGCACCAGGGTGTGGGCCGAACACGGCTGGTCCAACCCCGGCCGCCGGGTGATCATGGACATCGACGCCACCCTGACACCCGCGCATTCGGAGAAGGAAGACGCCAAAGGCAACTACAAACGCGGGTTCGGGTTCCACCCGGTCGCGTGTTTCGCTGACTGCTCAGGTGAGGCCCTCGCAGTCGAGCACCGGCCCGGCAACGCCGGCGCGAACACGATCGCCGATCTGGTCGGCATCATCGACGCCGGCCTCGACGCACTCCCCGAAACGGTCGCCCGGTCGCATCGTCCCGGCGCTAACGCCGCTGAAGCGGCCAACGAGATCCTTGTCCGCTCCGATTCGGCCGGGCACACCCTCGGGTTCTTGTGGGACATGTCGGACCGCAACCTGCGGTTCTGTGTCACCGGCCGGTCGAACAACATCTTGAGTTCGGTGATCCTCGCCTTCGACGAGAACACCAACTGGGAGAACGCTTTGCGGCCCCGCAACGTCGACTGGGACCGCAACGATCCTGACGTCGATGCACGTGCAGCGCAGGTGGTCGAGGTCACCCATGACCCGGCCATCAAGGACTGGGTTGGCCTGAAGAAGCGACCCAAAGACGACCTCGATGTCCACTACCCGCCAGGCACCCGGATCGTCATCCGACGCGAACCATTACACCCCGGCGCCCAACAAAGGATGTTCGACACCAACGGCTGGCGTCACACCATCATCGTCTGCGATCTCCCCGACGACAGCCCGTTGGAGATCGACCAGCTCCAACGCGAACACGCCCACGTCGAGGAGAACATCAAACGTCTCAAGACCACCGGCCTCGACCGCTTCCCGTTCCCCGACACCGCCCGCAACAAGGTCTGGACCGCAATGGTCGGCTGGGCCCACACCCTCTGCCGATGGTTCCAGCTCGACCTCCTCGCCGGCACCGAGTTCGAACACGCTCACCCCAAAAAGCTGAGGCGCTGCCTGTTCGGCACACCGGCGATCCTGCGCACCAAGAACCGGCAGGCATGGACACTCTGGCCCAAACGCTGGCCATGGAACCCACACCTCCGGACCGCCGGACGACGACTCCGCACCATGAACCCGCCCACACCACTCAGGATCTGACCGCCCGCCACCCCGAGCAACCAGCAGCCCCACCCGGAAACACAGGGCCGGGCTGCTTCACCGACCCCACACACCAGTCTGAACAATCCTCAACGCACCGTGCGGGCGGCCAGCAAACCCCCAAACCCGACGGAAGCAGCCCACCACCCCCACCAACCCACCACCATCACACCAAAACAGCCTTCAAGTCGCCACCAGCGAAGAAACGTGCCGGATCGCGGCTAATAGTCTTGGGGTCGCGACTAGTCGAACACCCGCGCGACCACTAAGGTAAAACGGGCTCGAGGCAGTCGTGTAGCGTCCGACGCACGAGCACAAGGAGGAGGTGCCCCAATGTCCCAGATGACGAGCCCAACCGAATACAAGGAAAACAAGCTCTCTGAGCTGATCCTCTACATCTCAGAAAACATGGCCTCAGACCCTACGTTCGGCGCTACCAAGCTGAACAAGGTTTTGTTTTTTTCTGACTTTCTGGCCCACCGGACCCACGGGCAGCCCATCACTGGGGCCGCTTACATGAAGCTGCCCCACGGCCCAGTGCCGCGCCGCCTGCTACCGGTCCAAGAGGCGCTCGTTGGCGCTGGCGATGCGACCTTGGTCCGTCGTGACCACCTCGGGTATCCACAGAAGCGAGTCGTTCCACTTCGCTCCGCCAACCTCGAAGAATTCGATGCAAACGAGATCAACATGGTGGACGAAGTGATGTCAGCCCTACGTGGGGCAACCGCAGCCCGAGTGAGCGAGATGTCACATCGCCTGTCTGTTGGATGGCAGATTGCAAGCATTAAGCAAGACATCCCTTACAACTCTGTTTTCCTCTCAACGCAGCCCCTCAGCGCGGCTGACCGCCAGAGCGTCCGTCGAAAGGCCGACCAACTCGGCCTTTCGGCTTAACGGTCTCTTATGTGGGATGTACGTTTTGAGAGCGCGATCGACACTCAAATCACCGAACTTCGCGGCGGTAATGGACCGAGTCGCATAGATGACGTCTTCGAAGGGGTCGAGTGGGCCGTAGCCAACGACCCGAATCACTGGCAGGAAATTCCAGAGACCGGCTACCACGTTGCTCGCACGGAACCGGTAGATGGTCTCCCTGGCCTGCTCGTTGCCTACACTGTCCACGCAGACAAACAGCTCATCGCCCTGGAGTTTCTCGTCGAGATCGAGACATTTGAGGAAGAGGACTTTTCCTGACCTTCTGGCCAGCCCACCCCGTCGAGCCGCTAGGGATCGCCGCTTCCTGAAGCGCTGGGGCTCCGTGCTGCAACATCCTGATACAAGATCTAAGGGCAAGCAGCCTGACAGCGGAGAGCTACCTACAAGACCTCCCGCACTGTGAAAGTCGTCGCCTAGCCGGGCAGGATCAGAGCTCCCGCCGGTAGCCTCCTCAGGAGGTTCTTCTCAGCTCGCGCAAGGGTGGCCCTCCCAGGTTGCGCAAAGGCGGTCGGTAACCGGTAGAACCCACCGTTCCTGCTAGGTGGCTTAAAGCAATATACGTGGTTTCTGCAAACACGCCGAGAACGGTTGAAAAACACCGGCCATGGTCCACGGGACTGTTTCTTAGGTGTGGAAGAAGGCCCGCCAGATATAAGGGGCGTGGCGGATCCGTGCTGAGCCTTGTGACTTTCACTACAAAATGCTAATCCCACGTACATTCCGTAGCTTGCGGGCCTCGCTGGCGTTCAGGAACCGGCGCGACTGGACGAACTTTGTGCGTCAGCTATCGGCTGAGCGGAGACAGGCCCATGAAGCGGCGCTGAAGCTCCTGGACGCTTTTGAGAACTTGATTGCCGCCGCTATCTGGTGGCCGGCTCTATTCCGGCTCGGTTAGACCCGGCCGCAGCGCCGGGCTGGTGGGCGTGGCGGTGGAGCTGCTTCACGAGCGGGTCAAAGCCAGCGAGTGTGGGGTCGACGGAACTGAGCGGTTGTTCTCTGCCGTTAACCATCGATCTGCCGGTGGCTTCGGTGAGCATTTCCCAGCGTCGGAGTAGGTCGGGGTTGGCGACTGCTTCGGTTCGCATGTTCTCCCACGCTTGGTCGAGCTGTGCGGTGCCGGGCGGCCGGGAGCCGAGTACTGCGTCGAGCCGTTCGACGGTGCCGGGGTCTGCGTAGCGGGTGAGCAAACGGCGGGAGATTTCAACCAGCTCGGTGCGGACGGTAATGAGCCTGATGGAGTGGCGGAACGGCTCGTCTTTGCGTTCCTCTTGTTGAGCGACCTGGGCGGTGTAGGTGTCGATCTTCTCCAGGGTGGTGTCGATGCGCGCACCGGCGAGCTGAATGGCGTGGCGCTGCTTGTTGAGCTGCGCGCTGAGCCGGTCGTGATTGGCGTCGGGGTGGATCGGGTCGGCGACGTAGGTGTCGTCTGGCAGTGCGAGGTGGAAGCTGTGCCCTCGGTTGTCGATGTGAAGGGTCTGCTCGGCCTGCTCGAAGTCGAGGGTGATGGTTTCGGGGCAGCGGTGCGGGGCTCCACGGTTGGCGGTCCATCGGGTGAGTAACCGGCCCACGTCGTCGGTGGCGACCTCATTGTTGTCGATCCTCCACGTCGCCGGTCCGGGTGTTGGTCCGACGGCGGCGACGATCCCGTCAAGGTGCCGGCCCCGGTACTGGGCTTCCTGGAGTTTCTCTCGAAGGTTCGGCAGCGATCGTCGGGCCGAGTCGGCAGCCCGGCGGTGCCGGGTCTCAAGCTGGGTGAGCTGACGGACCTCGGCCTCGAGTTCGGCCTGCTTGCCGAAGTCCGGGTCGCCGGTGGCGGCCTCCTTGATGGCGGCGTATCCGATCAGCTCCGGGTCGTCGGTGGCGGTCTGGTTCGGTCCGTCGAGCGAGGCTCGCATGACCTGTCCGACGAACCCAGCCTTGCGTTGCACCCGCTGCCATTGCTGGATGCTGCCGGTTCGCTTCACGACGTAGGCGTGAACGCTGACGTTCTCATGCTGGTTGCCCTGTCGGACGATCCGGCCTTCCCGCTGTTCGATGTCGGACGGCTTATGGGGGCACGACAGGTGGTGAAGCGATGAGAGCCGCGTTTGTACATTTGTTCCCATCCCCATCTTCTCGGTGGAGGACACCGCCACGGTGACCTCGCCGTTGCGGATCGAGTCGAAAAACGCTTCCTTGGCCGCGTCGGACTGGTCGTGTTCGTGGGCGAACCCGATCTGCTCCCGAGGTACTCCCAGCTCGACGAGGTGGTCGCGGAGCCGGTTGTAGACAGTGTCGGTCCGCCCTGACTTCGGGGTGCCGACGTCGCAGAACGCGATGTGGGCAGCCCCTCGGGTGGGGTGGACGGCGCCGGTTTCGGTGAGGAACTTGTCGTCGGCGTGGGCGTGCCATTCGTCGGCGATCCCGCGGGCGGCCTCCCACACCAGGCTGTGCTCGGGGTCCTCGGGCTGGCCGGCGTAGCCGTGCCAGTCGAAGCTCGCTGCGCTGACGTCGTGGTCCAACTTGAGGTGGTTGTCGACGGTGGGTTCGACCCCACCCGACTTGAGCGCGCGGGCCCGGCCGACAGCTTCGGTTGCGATCCACTCGGCCAGCTCGGGGTCTGGCTCGATCTCGTGGATCTGCCGTTCGCCCCCGGCCAGCTCGGGCAGAGGGAGCCCGAGGTCTTCGGTTTGGACGATGTCGGCCCATTCGGAGGTCCAGCGGGCCATCTGGCGCAGCCCCCGGTACTGGGCAAGCCGCTCCTTGGGTGCGAGCGCACCATCCCGACCGAGTTCGAGTTCGCTGGTGGTCTTGGCGAACATCGACCGCCACGAGTCGAACGTGTCGATGTCGAGCCGTTTGAGCCCGGCGGGATCCACGAAGCGGGCCATGACCCATAGCTCCCCTGCCGTGTTGGACACCGGGGTGCCGGTGGCGAGCACGCACACGGTTGAGCCGGGGCGTTGTTCCCGCAGGGTGGTGATCTTGTCGAGCAGGTCGACCGACCGTTGCGACTCGGCCGTGGCCACGCCGGCGATTCGCGCTTTGGACATGATCGGCAGGTTCTTGAACAGGTGGGCCTCGTCGACAGCGACCCAATCGATCGGAGAGTGATCGAAGTAGTAGGGGTGCTGGTCGTGGTGCTCGGTGAGCTTGGCGATCTCGGCCTTGGCCTTCTCCTGGGCATTCTCCCGTTGACGCTGGAGCTTCTTCACCGAGCTGGTGGCGGCCTTGTTTTGCTCCGGGTCCATCCCACCCTGCGCCGCCTCCTTGGCTTGCTCCATCGCCAGGTCGATCTCGGCCAGTCGGTCGTTCAGCCGTGCTTCGACCGCCTCCGGCGACAGCGGCCACTTTCGCAGCGTCCCGTGGGTGACCACGACGGCGTCCCACTGCCCGGTTTGAAGCTGGGCACCAAGGCGCTCCCGGTTCGACGGGGTGATGTCGGACGGCTGGAGGCTGAGCACCCGAGCGGCCGGGTAGAGGTCGGTGATGTCCGACGAGAACTGCTCGAGCATGTGCCCCGGCACCGCATAACACGGGAGAGCGATCTGGCCGGTGCGGGCGAGCTCCATGCCGGACACCACCATTTCGGCGGTCTTCCCGGCACCTACCGGGTGGGCCAACAGGCTGTCGCCGGACTGGAGGATGCGGGCGATTGCGGCCTCCTGGTGCGGACGCAGTCGGAAGTCGGACCGGAGACCCTGGGGGTCGATCGGTGCTTGGGTGTAGTCGCGGGGGACGTGGGACCGATAGCGGGTGGTGTACTCGTCGCAGAGCCGCTCGGCCCGATCGGGGTCCTCGAACGCCCAGCGGTCCCATTCCTCTCGGATCTGGGCGATCATGTCGGACGCTTCGGCCGTGGCGGCCTCGTTGACCCACGAGTTGCCATCGCCGTCGGAATCTCGGACGGTCACCGACGTCCCGTTGAGTGCCGCCTCGACCAGCGAGTGAGCGTTGACGCGGTCGGTTTCCCACCGGGCGGTCACGGCCCCATACCGTTTGATGGTGTTCCAGCCGCCCCGGCTGTCCCACGTGATGTCGCACATGCGGGTGACGCCCTTGGGCGGCTGCCCGCCGATCCGGGTGTTGACGAACTCGTTCACGAGGTCGACCGGGATCCACGGCCCACCGAACGTGTCGTAAAGGTCATCGGCGCTGGCCGGTGCTGGCAGGACCGCCTCGATCTCTGCGAGGTAGGGCTCCTTTCGCGGGTCGCCGTCGTCGAGCGCCTCGATGGCCGCGTGCCTCGTACGGACCGGGCCGGAGAGGAAGTCGGAGCGGGTGATCCACTCCGTCGTGGTCGGATCACAGAACACCGCGCCGGTGCGCTCCAGCCGATCCAGGACGTCCTGTCCGGGTTCGTTTCGGAGTTGGCCGATGAAGTCGACGTCGACCCGCTGGGTGTGTCCCAGCGCGATGTTGAGTGCGTCGGCGTCGCTCGCAGCCGACGTTGGTGCGGTGGCGTTGACCTCCACCGGCGCATCGATGATCCTCGACGGTGTGACCTCACCGGTCGCGTGGTCGACCACCTCGACGGCGGACACCGCCGGCCAGCGGGGGTCGGTCCGAAAGCCACCCAGCGCTGGGCGGGTCACTCGGCCGGTCGCCGACTTCTTCGACCGGTTGATCGCCCCGTACTCGCCCCGATAGGCGGAGTAGGCCGATTGGAGCTTCGATCGAGCCTCGGCCGCATCACGTCCGGCCTGGTCATCGGCGAGGGTTGCGTCGAGGGCATCCCTCACCCGGATGAGCGCCGCCACCTCCGGCGCCTGCTTCGCAACGGGCACCCAGCCGACGCCGGTCTCGAACACCTCCGGCACCGCCTCATTGAGCCGGTGTGCGCCGGGAACGTCCCAGGTGGGTGTTCCACGCTGGCTCTCGAGCTCGGGTGGCGTCGAGAGCGGCCCCGGAGCGGTGTCGAACCTGCCGGCGGTGGCCCGGTCCAGGGCTGCTGGAAGACGATCGAGCGCTTCGTCGAGTGTCCCGCCGATGTGCATCTCGGGGGTGCTGTAGCGCCCGGTTCTACTGGTCACCTGGCCGAGGACCTGCCCGGGGTTATCGACGAAGTACTGCGACATGCGCACTCCGTCGATGTTCGCCGGCGTGGGTTCGATGAAGCCGCTCACGTGTGAAGCCACGGCGTCTGCCGACCGGCCTCGGAACACGATGATGTCGGTGACGACCTCGCAGCCGGCCTCCTGCACGTGGGCGGCCGACGGGAGTCGGACTGCCCCGACGAAGTCGGCGTGGGTGCCGATCGCCTCACGTCCCGCCGGGTCGATCGCGTCCATCGTGTACCGGCTGGTGACCATCACTCCGATGCCGCCAGGGGCGAGCGCACGGGCGGACTTGGCGAGGAAGTGATCGTGGATGGAGAGCCGGCGGCCTGGGTTATCGGTCTGATCGAACAGCCGGTAGGCGCCGAACGGGACGTTGCCGATCGTTGCGGCGACCTGTCCGTTGGCGAGGGGAGCGTCGGCGAAGGACCCGTGGATCACCTCGTGGCGTCCGGCGAACCTGGCTTCGGCAACCTGGGCGGTGGTGGCGTCCAGCTCGACGCCGGTCACCGTGGAACCCTCGGGTGCGATCGCCATGAACACGCCGCGTCCGCAGCCGGGCTCGAGTGTCGGCCCGTGGTGGGTCGCCGGGACGGCGTCCCACATGGCCTGGGCAATCCTCGGGTCCGTGTAGTGCGCGTTGAGCGTGGTCCGCTCGGCCGATGTGAGCCCGTCGGCCCCCACGAGTTCCTCCAGCTCGGCGCGCTCGGCGGCCCAGTCCGGGTGGGCGAAGATCTGGGGTGCAGCGCCCCAGCCGTGCCAGCGGGCCATCAGCGCCTGATCGGCGGTGCCGTCTCGAAGCGCACGCAGCACCTCGAGGTTGTCGTCCACCGCTCGCCGGGCCGTCAGCCGCTTCTCGGGTGCGGTCTCAAGCGGAGGTTCGGACGGTCGAGCGTGGCCGTCGGCGCGCTCAACAGTCGGTACGGGAGCCTGCTCATCGGTCAGCTCACGAGCACCCGCGGGCGAGGCGAGTCCGCTCGCCCCGCCGTCCGCTGGGTGGTCGAAGTCGAGTCCTAGTGGGCGTCCATCCACTCCTGCGGGGGCGGCCAGTCGTCGCCCGGGTAGATCAGATCCTCCTGCTCCCCCTCCGGGTCGTACTCCTCGTTCCGCTGGGCGTTGATCACCTCGGCCGCTGCCATCTCGGCCTGCGCCCGGTGCTGGGCGTCGGTTTCGCCCGGGCTCCTGGGGTGCCGGGCCATCACGTCGGCCATCGTCGCCCGTTCGGCTTCGGTCAGGTTCGGGATGACGGTCATCGTCGCTCTCCTTGGTTGGTGCTGCGAATAGGTCGAGCTGTTCGGCTGCCACGGCCGCTGTTCTCCTTCATCTGGTGATCACCGGCGCAGTGGTCTGCGCTGGTTGGTGGGCCGTGGCGTGTCCGGTCCGGTACTGGTTGATGTCGCCCATGAGCTGGGCGTGGGCTCGTCGCCCGGCATCGCTCGCCGCGTGTGCTGCGAGCGGGTCGGGCTGGCGAAGGGTGCTGTGGGTGTCGGCGTACACCAGCGATGCGTTGGCGAGCTGGTCCCACGTGTCGCCGCCGGCGTGGTCGGGGCGGGGCCCGATCCGGTTGGTGACCCACTCGGGTGGGTCGGCGGCGAGCCGGCGGAGGTGCGCATATCGACCCTGTACCGACAGCGTTTGCGCGTTCAGGTCGGCGGACATCCACTCGTTGGAGTCCGCCGGGAGGGTGTCGGCGACCTGCTGGGCGCGGGCGGTGAGGACGGCCCACGGGTCGTTCGCACCGTCGAGCGATGCCTGCGTGATCTGCTCGACGGTCGTCTGAGGGGAGATGCCGGTGCGGGTGTAGCGCTCCCTGATCGCGCCGACCAGTGCGGAGGGTGGCTCGCCGATATTCAACCCGGCGCCGGTGAGCGCTCCGACGGTGCTGGTGTGCACCTCGTGGTGGAGGTGGTGTTGCCAGGCGGGCAACGCCGCTCGCAGGGAGTACGGATCGACAGCATCGCGCAGCGCCTGGGTGGCGCTCTGCGCTTCCGGCGCTCGCTCGATCGCCAGGTGAAGGGCCGCCTCGGCGGTGGTCGCCGGTTCGCCATCGACCCACTCGGGATGGTCGGTGCTGTCAGTAATCACCCACGCGCTGTTCGCCGCACGGCCCCGCGTCAGCGCAACGTAGAGGGCCTCTCGGCTCACGTTTGGATCGCACAGCAGGTGCGCCACGTCGACCGTTCTGCCTTGAACGGCGTGGGCGGTACCGGCGTAGGCAAGCTCGACGTGAGCGTCCACGTAGGCACGAGGCAGCCGGGCTTTGGCTCCACCGTTCTGCGACTTCACGGTGAGCGACCCATCTCGATGGACACGTCGGACGGTCCACGTGTCCCGGTTGCGGACGAACCCACGTTGACCAGCGGTGATCTCCCGGTCGTTGCGCCGGGTGCGCACCAGGTCACCGGTGCCGGCCTCGTTGCCGTCACGCAGCACCACCTGGTGGTGTGCGCTGACCGTTCCCCGACCGATGAGATGCTCTCGGGCCGCACGTGCGAGCGCTGACGCCTGGTCGTTGGTCTGGGTGACCATCACCGTCTCGCACCTGTCCTGGTCGGCAATCCACGCGTCGAGGACCTGCGTGTACATCTCGGCTTCGTTGCCGCCGTGGATGCGCTGGTGCTCGGCGTAGAGGTCGACCACCGTCCCGTCGCCCTCCCTCATCCGGGTGGACGCCTCGCGCTCCCACGCGTGCTGGAACCGGTGGATCTCCTCGAGGTGGAGGGCGTTGACCCGATCGTCCGACACCATCAGCCCAAACGCACCACCTGCGCCGGGGGCATCCAACTGCAGCGGATCGCCGACCGCGAGGACCTTGCAACCGGCCGCAGCTGCGGCCTGTTGGATGCGCTGGAGGTCGAGGGTCGGAACCATTGCCGCCTCGTCGACGATGATCAGGGTGCCCGGCTCCAGGTGGGCTCCCCAGGTTGCCCACTGGGCCGGGTCGGCCGGATCGGCACCGTAGGTGCGGCACTTCCTGTTGGCGGTTGCGAACCAGCGGGCGGTGTTCTCGGCGTCGATCCCCGCCGCCTCGGCGAGCTGATCGGCCGCTACCTGGGATGTCGCTAGGCCTAGCACCCGGGCTCCGTTGGTGCGCCAATGGTCGGCAAGCGCCCGCATCGTGGTGGTCTTGCCAGATCCAGCGGGGCCGACCAGCACGTCCACCTGCCGAGTGGAGGTGGACACGCCGAGCGCAGCGGCGCGTTGGCTGACGCTCAACTGCCCACCGAACTCGGGAACGACGTCACCGGCGGGCGGCACGAACACGGCGTCGGTGTGGGCGGCCTCGACCAGATCCGCTTCGGCGGTGAGGAGCCGGTTGGAGGTCCACCGGTGCATCCCGGTGGGTCCCTGGGGGTCGATCACGGTGTTGGTGACGTTCACCATCTGGCCGGTGATGTCGTCCACCAGGCGGGCGATGATTTCGTCCTGTTCGGCCTGGTCGGGGCGAAGCACACGCTTGGGGTGGTTGCGTTCGGCGTCCAGGAGGGCGGCGGGCAGGTGCATCCGCACGGCTGCTTCCACGCCCCAGGTCGACCACGTTGACGACTGGCCGTGGAGCGCATCGAACACTCGACTGATCGCCTGATCGACGTCCACACCGTCGGCGCCGACGTGTGCGCGTGGCGCCAGGGTGCGGCCAAGGATCCTGTCGCCATCGAAACCGGCCCGAGCCATCTCCTCTTCCCACCCAGCCCGCAGCTCGTCGGGGTGGGGTGCGCGACCGTTGGGTTTGGGCGCCCGGGTGCGCAGCCGGACGCCCTGCATCATGCGGTGATAGGTGCGACCCGAGTGAAGGGCCCTGCCTCGACCCTCCGGACTCCCGACCTCATCACGCACCGCAGAAGCGATGTCGGCGGCGCGTTTGGACCACAGGCTCCGCAGCTCGGCGGGGATTCCGACGATCTCCCGAGCGGCCCCGGTGGGTACCGACCACTCGACGCCGAGCCGGTCGGTCAGCTCCGTCTCCAGCGTTGCGAGGTACCGGGCGTTACCCACCGCCGATGATGCGTAGATCGCCTGACCGTCCAACGCCCGCCATTTCCCGTCGCCCTCGATGCGCCCCTTGTTCAGCACGGCGCAGTGAGTGTGGAGTTGCGGGTCGCCCGACCGGCTGGTGCGGTGCTGCCAGCGAGACACGATCAGCCCCTCGACGCGCTCGTGGTTCACCCCGTTTCGGCCGGTTCGTGTCCACGCAGCTTCGCGCTCGATCCAATCGATGACCGAGGTGATCGCAGCATCATGGGCGGCCTCAACCGCACTCGCGACGACGCTGTCGCCGATCGCCCACAACGCCGACACCGACTTTGGTGGACTGAAGGTGAGGTCGTATGCGGCGCAGGGACGCCGCGATCCCCGCATTGCCTCCTCCTTGCGAATCGTCGCGATCTTCTCGGCGGTCGGCTCGGCTAATCCTCGAATCCGGTCGTCGGCCCGCTCGGTCCAGGTCTTGTAGGTCGCCCACCGGGCACCCATCTGGACGCCCTCGGGTGTTTCGCCCCGTCCGTAGAGGGCCTCCACGGCGTCGCTGTCGGGGTTGATCTCGCCGACCAAGCCGAGCTTCTCGGCCTCGGCTCCGGTCCAGCGACCGCACCGCTCACCCTTGCCGCCGTAGTACTCCATCGAGTCCTTGGTGACGCCCTTGGACAGGTACTCGTGGCCAGCGCCTGCCCCGATCTTGCCGATCGACAGCATCTCAAGCCGCCACAACGGAGGTCTGTTCGGGAGCCACTGATGGCGAACATACACACCGGGGTTGCCCGTTCATCGAAAGATGCAAGTGTCTGTAGTACTGGGTAGTAGGGGGTGGTGTTGGTTGTCCGGCGGGCTGGTCCATGCGGCACGTGAACTGGAAGCGCGCGGGCGGAGTCGGTGCCGGCGGATGGGCGGGCGGGCTGGGTCAGCGGCGTTTGGGCTGCGATGCCGTTGGGGTGCTGGCTGGCATCTGGGCTGTGCCGTGCCTGCGAGGTTGCTGACCGTGCGGCTGACGGTGGGCCGGGCGTCTGCGATTGTGGGCAACGCCCCACCCGACTCTTATGGGGCTTGTCCACACGAGCGGTCGACCGGCAACGCGGTTGTCCCCCTCCCGGCTATGCGCCACCGGGGCGACACCCCATACAGGGCGTGACGCTGGCGGGTTGTGGGCAACCGCCTCGGCTCGAGGACGAACGGTTCCACCCATTGGGATCAGGGCACCGGCTGCAAGGCCTCGTGTCCAACCTCTCCGGGCCATTCACACTCTGGGCAGATAGCACCGGACCGTGGCCCGACCGTCGGGCCGGGACGGAGATGAGGCAATGGCAAAGAAGCGGACCGAGCTGGAAGCCCGGCTGCTCGAGGAGCACGGGCGTGTGATCAGCGTGGTACAGCGTTGGCAGTCCGAGCAGCAGGCGGTCGACGAGGTCCGCGCCTCGCTAGCGGAGGCGGAGGCACGACTGGACGAGGCCGTACTCGAGGGTGCCAAGCTCGGCGACCGGTCCATGGTGGCGCGACTGCTGGATCTACCCGAGGCTCAAGTTCGGAAGGCAATCGCGGCGGCTCGTCGGGCGGTGAAACAGCGAGACGCTGCACGTCAGTCCGGGAACCCCAAGGCAGAGCGAGCATCTGAGATGGATCCGGGGATGAACGCCGACGCTTCGGGTGAGGCTGCGACGCCGGCTGCCGGCTGACGCAGCGCTGACGGCCGCCATTCGCCGCCGGCCGCTCCACGGGTAAGGCTCGACGGACGCGAGGTGAGGGTGGGAACGCCCGAGCTACGACAGGCGACGCGCAACAGTTGGGTTTCGTCCATTTCTCGCTCCGAACTACCCTCGCCTCCGGCGGTCCCGGGGAGAGGTGAGGGTCAAGAGTGACGACGTTCCGTCAGTTGTTGGAGGAGTTCGACGCTTCGGCGAAGACGACCGCTGCGAAGGGCCGCCGGTTCGAGGAGTTCTGTCTGGACTATTTCCAGACCGACCCGATCTGGAAAGAACGTTTCGATGCGGTGTGGCCGTGGATGGATTGGCCGGGCCGGGAGAGCGAGGCCGACGCCGGGGTAGATCTGGTCGCCCGCGAGAAGGGCACCGATGATCTGGTGGCGATCCAGTGCAAGTTCTATTCGCCGACGGCGTCGTTGTCGTGGACGGGCGTGTCGACGTTCGTGGGGATGTTGGGCCGCCCGGAGTTCACCTCGGGGATGATCGTGTCGACCGCCGGGTCGGAGTCCCCAAAGGTCGAGGTCAACCTTGAGCGGCACGCCAAGGCCACGACGATCTGGCGTGTCGACGATTTCGAGCGGTCAGCGATCGATTGGGACCAGTTCACATTGTCGAGTCCGTCCCAGCTCCGCATCCGCCCACCGCTGACCCTGCGCCCTCACCAGGAGGCGGCGATCGCCGAGGTGGTTGCGGGGTTCGAAGAGTCAGATCGTGGTCAGTTGATCATGGCGTGTGGCACCGGGAAGACCCTCACGTCGTTGCGGCTCGCCGAGCAGGTTGTCGGTGCGGGCGGGTCGGTCCTGTTTTTGGTGCCGTCGATCAACTTGTTGTCCCAGTCGGTGAAGGCGTGGGCGAACGACGCCACCATCCCGCTGGCAACGTTTGCGGTGTGTTCGGACGCGCACGCTGGAGCGCGTCGGCGCGAGGACGAGGACATGTCCGCCAACGACCTGTCGGTACCGGCGTCGACGAACACCGAAGCCCTGTTGGAGGCCATCGACGCCCGAGCGTCGGACACGAACATGTCGGTGGTGTTCTCGACATACCAGTCGATCGATGTGATCTCGAAAGCCCAAGCCGATGGGATTGGGCAGTTCGACCTGGTGATCTGTGATGAAGCGCACCGCACCACCGGTGCGTTCACCGACATCGACGATCAGTCGATGTTCACCAAGGTTCACTTCGACGAGTACGTGAAAACCGCCAAGCGGCTCTACATGACCGCCACACCGAGGGTGTACGGGGACCAGGCGAAAGCGAAAGCCGCGGACGCTGACGTGTTGGTGGCGTCGATGGATGACGAGTCGACGTTTGGGCCGGTGTTCCACGAACTCCGCTTCGGTGACGCTGTCGCACAGCGGTTGTTGACCGACTACAAGGTGCTCGTCCTGGCGGTCAACGAGGACGAGGTGTCGTCTGCGTTCCAACGACAACTCGCCAGCACCAGCGGTGAACTGGCGCTCAATGACGTGTCGAGGATTGTTGGGTGCTGGCACGCACTGTCCAAGCGGGGCCCGCAGTTCGAGGGGGACAACCATCCGATGCGCCGGGCCGTAGCGTTCTCGTCGACGATCAAACAGTCCAAGGCGTTCACCGAAGCGTTTCCGGAGATCGCCAACGAAGCCCTCGAGGAACGAGCTCATCGCAACGCGGTGAAGATCGAGGCCCAACACGTCGACGGCAAAACCAACGTCAAGGTCCGCTCAGAGGCGGTCGCGTGGCTCGAGGAGCCACCCGGGCAGGGTGTGTGCCGGGTCCTGTCGAACGCGAAATGTCTCACCGAAGGTGTCGACGTCCCCGCGCTTGACGCGGTGCTGTTCCTCCAACCCCGCAAAAGCATCGTCGACGTCGTCCAAGCCGTCGGTCGGGTGATGCGCCTCGCTCCCGACAAAGAGTTCGGGTACGTCGTCCTCCCGGTTGCGATCCCCGCCGGTGTCGCCCCCGAGGACGCCCTCCGGAACCAGAAGGACTACCAGGTGGTCTGGCAGGTCCTCCAAGCGCTCCGCTCCCACGACGAACGCCTCGCCGCTGAGATCAACAAGATCGACATCAACAAGACGTCCTCCAAAGTTGAGGTCATCGGGATCGGCCTCGGCAACGGCGGTGACGACCCGGCCAACCCCGGCGAAAAGATCACCACCACAACCACCCAATCGGCCGGCACCCAACTGGAGCTACCCGACCTGCACGAGTGGCACGACGCCATCTACGCCCGCATCGTCGAAAAGGTCGGCAACCGCCGGTACATGGAGTCCTGGGCAGCCGACATCGCCCAAATCGCGTCCGCCCAAGAAACCCGGATCCGCACCCTCCTCGACCACCCCGACCAGAACCCCCAAGCAGTCGCACGGTTCGACGAGTTCCTCACCGCATTGCGGAACAACCTCAACGACGGGGTCTCCCGCGACGACGCGATCGGGATGCTGTCCCAGCACCTGATCACCCGGCCGGTGTTCGAAGCGCTCTTCGGCGGTGACCAGTTCACCCTCAACAACCCGGTGTCCCAGGTCATGCAATCCATGATTGACACCCTCGATGACGCCAATCTGCAATCAGAGACCGCCACCCTCGAAGGGTTCTACGAGCACATCCGTATGCTCATCGGCGGCATCACCACCGCCGAGGCCCGCCAGAAGGTCATCACCGAGCTGTACGAGAAGTTCTTCAAACGAGCGCTCCCCCAAACCGTCGAGGCGCTCGGGATCGTCTATACCCCGATCGAGATCGTCGACTTCATTAACCGATCTGTCAACGACCTCCTCCAAAAGCACTTCGACGGCACCACCCTTTCCGACGAAGGTGTCCACGTTCTCGATCCGTTCACCGGCACCGGCACGTTCATCACCCGACTCCTGCAAACCGGGCTGATCAACCCAGCCGACCTGGCCCGGAAGTACGCCAGCGAACTGCACGCCAACGAGATCATGCTGCTCGCTTACTACATCGCAGCGATCAACATCGAGACCACCTACAACACCCTCACTAACAAAGGCGGCTACGAGCCGTTCGAAGGGATCGTGCTCACCGACACGTTCCAACTCGCCGAAGAAGGCGACCCCATGGACGCCGTTTTCTTTCCCTCCAACAACGCACGCGCCGACCACCAAAAAGGGCTCGACATCCGGGTCATCCTCGGCAACCCCCCGTACTCCGTAGGCCAAACGTCCCAGAACGATAACAACCAGAACCTCGGCTACCCGACGCTCGACAAGTCGATCGCCGACACCTACGCCAAGCTATCGACCGCCACCCTGAAGAACTCGCTCTACGACTCCTACATCCGAGCCATCCGCTGGGCATCCAACCGCATCCACGACTCACCGGACGGTGGAATCATCGGGTTCGTATCCAACGGCGGCTGGATCGACGGCAACACCGCCGACGGCATCCGCCTCAGCCTCCCCGATGAGTTCCACCACATCTACATCTACAACCTCCGCGGCAACACCCGAACCAGCGGCGAGCAAGCTCGGAAGGAAGGCGGGCAAACGTTCGGGCCGGGTAGCCGCAACACCATCGCCATCACCCTCCTCGTCAAACAACCCGACCCTGTCCCGGACGGCGGCGCTCAGATCCACTATCGAGACATCGGCGACTACCTCACTCGCGAAACCAAACTCGCCACCATCGAGACAGCCACCGTCGCCAACCTGACGTGGGACAGCGTCGAGCCCAATGAGGCCGGAGACTGGGTCAACCAACGCGACTCCACCTACGACCAGCTCGTCCCTCTGACCGGACCCGACGGCATATTCAGTCTGGGCTCTCGCGGTCTCATCACGAGCAGGGATGCATGGGCCTACAACTCCTCCAAGGTCGCTACAGCAATCAACGTTGAGCGAATGATCGACCACTACAACGCTCAGGTCGAAGGATTTCAGGAGGCAGTCGCCGCCGGCGAAGCGGTGCCGGATACCAAATCTGCGGCTTCATGGGTCGACCGCGATCCTCTAAAGTACAGCTGGGATCGCGGAGACTTCCCTAGGCTCGCCAAAGGTCAGTTGTACGCACTCGAACCAACGATGCTGCGCGAAAGTTTGTACAGGCCATTCTTTAGACAATGGGTAGCGTTCGACCGCACGCTAAACAACGAAACCTACCAGCTACCCCGGCTCTATCCGACTCCTGAAACCCACAACTATGGCATTTCCATAGTCACCCATGGCTCCAAACAACCCTTCAGCGCCACGGCGACAAACACCATCCCATGCCTACACCTCATCGGATCGGATACAACCGCTTTCCTCGGACGTTGGCGCTATGAACAGCGGAGCAACGAGCCCACGCTCCTCGACGACCCTACGGACGGCACTTGGACGCGGAGCTCGAACCTCAACGCCGCCGCCATCGGCCGCTTCCAAACCGAACTAGGCGATGACATCACCGATGACGCCGTCTTCTACTACGTCTACGGCGCCCTCCACTCCCCGGAGTTCCGTCAGCGATACAAATCGAACCTCAAGAAAGAAGCACCACGGGTCCCGATGCCACCCGACTGGGCCGTATTCGACGCCTACAGCAACGCCGGCGCCGAACTCATGGAGCTCCACATCGGATATGAGACCATCGAGCCCTACCCCCTCGAAGAACACTGGTCACAAGGCGCCGACCCTGGGGTCAACCCCAAGGTGCTTCGAGTTGGGGACAAGAAGATGCGCTACCCCAAGGTCACCGACCCCGAAACCGGCACCAAGGTCACCGACCGCACCCAGCTGATCTACAACCCACACCTCACCTTGTCAGGCATCCCCGAGCGTGCCCACGACTACAAGCTGGGAACCCGTAGCGCCATCGATTGGATCATCGACCGGTACTACATCAAGACTGATAAAGCATCCGGCATCGTCAACGACCCCAACGCCTGGGCCGACGAGCACAACCAGCCCCGCTACATCCTTGACCTCGTCGGACGGGTGATCACCCTCTCTCTCAGCACTCTCGACATCATCGACGAACTCCCACCGCTGCTCGATGCAACACCTGCCGCTCTGGAGAAGAGGAGTTGATCTTCTCTGAAGCTCAGTATGAGACCGCTCGGCAGCGCCGTCGACATCGGGCGAAGGCAGATAGGGACGGTGCGATACGAACTCATCAGCGACTGTCTGTTTCGGACTTGGCGAAGGCCTGCTGGTGTGAGGAGGCTGCCATTCCTCGGCCATCCAGCTCTACTGCCCGACTAAGCAGAGGGGTACCCGAACGCCAGTTCCACGGGTGGTCTCGGGAAGAGATTGAGCAGCTTTGGGGGATGCCAGTGATCCGGGGTCAGCGCGAGCATCGGATCGCTAACCCGACGGATGAAGATCGAGACCGGGCGCTGTTGGCTGCCTTCAAACAATGCACCCATCACCGCATCGTTTGCTTTGATGAGGAGCGAGAGTATACCGGCTTCGCTTACGAACAATCCTGGCTGGATTGGGGACCCTCAACGAATCTCCTGGTTTTATTCGGGCGAAACGGTGCCGGGAAGTCCCTCGTTATCAACGAATTCGCGAAACATCTTCAGGGGAATCTAGGAGGGGAGTCGGCGGGATTAACCCAGATCACCAGCGAACTCGAGCTAGACCCCAGCAAGATTGCTGACATTCTCTGTGAACTCACCCTCGGATTGAATGCTGCCGAATCAGCCTTCGTTGCTGGCGTGTGCTCTGAAATGCTCCAACAACCTGCTTTCCTACTTGAGAGCCTGGAAGCATCACCGCTCATCGCAAAGTCCGCGAGAACTCGAGCGTGTCTGCTGGAAGCTGACCCGTCCGAAATCTCAAACGAGTGGGTCGGCAGCCTCTACCACAGCGCATTGGCAAGGTTCGGTGCCAGTGACGCACCGGATTGGTTTGACGTACCCCGGACTGAGATTTCCTGGGTCGAATCAGACTCCATCTTCGCGCCAATGGAGCCTCGGTTCAGCAGGGATGCTGCCCTCGATGCGAGCTTTCGGTTGGCGCCGAGGGTCTCCAGGTTCGAAGAGCCTCGAGAGGGAACGGGGTCCTGGCTGGACCAAAGTGTGCAACTCGTCATTCTTGGCAAAGCCAGATGGGACGATGCACTGACCTACAACCCTCCCGTACCAGATGAACTCCGGCGGAGGTTGCCTGATGTTGCGAACGGAACGTGGGTGTCCTCACCCGAGTCGTTCTCGTTCGAGTGGATCGGAGGCGATGGCTATCCCACATCTCCTGGACGCGCCGCTGCGCTCCGAACGTTCGTAAACGGGGACGACGCTCAAGAGCACCTTGTCGATGTACGCACCGAAGACCGGGATGGCCTCCAGCGACTCCTTGACCACCTGCTTGCTGGAGGCCCAGGTAGGTATTCCAACTATGCCGAACGGCTCATCTCGAACCTCGAAGTCCTCCTGGGCGAGTCGCAACCGGTAGAGGGAGAACCCTCGGTTTGGAACGGCATGGGCGTCGAGTTGGCGTTTCGGGCGCGAGTCCTCCTCAAACTGACCGAGGTAGTCGCCAACCAGATCGCGCCGTCCTTTGTATCCGACTACGCACGGCTTCTTCTCCAACCCCCGACCCCCAGAAATCCACAGCTTGGGGCCGACCTCATTACGGGTGACGGACGGATTGAAAAGCTGGAGGACGCCCCATCTGGCATCGCCCGCTGGGTCCTCTTGATCATTGGCGTAGCTCACGAACAGGCAATCGACCATTGGAACGCAGCGGACGCCGTCGAGTTTCAAAAGGTCAGGCGTGACGACGACCCCTGGGACTTGGCAAGCGTGTGGGCCGTCGCCCACCTACTTGCGAAGCTCCGCCCTCCTCCGCCGACACAACCGGTAGTGGTCCTCGCCGACGAACCCGAACTGCACCTTCACCCCGAAGCTGCTGAGGAGGCAGCCACCTGGATAGCCACGCTTGCCCAGGACCGAACAGTCCTTGTGGCCACGCATTCGCCGGCATTTCTCAATCTGCCACCCTCGAAGGCGGCGCTGGTTGGGCTGCGCCGACACGAGCAAACCGGCCTGATCCAACCCTTCAGCATAGGAACCGACGCGTTGGAGCGTCTCGACGCTCTTGGCGACGAACTCGGGCTTGGGCGCAACGCGTTCCTTCACCTGACCAGAGGCGTGGTAGTCGTCGAAGGACGTGCGGACGGAGCAGCTCTCAACGCCCTCGCACCCAACCTCATTAGTCGCAATCGGCTCATCGTCGTCGTGCTGCATGGAAGCAGCAATGCTCGACGCTTCGCCGAGTCCGAAGTGATCCAAAAGTTGGGCATTCCCCTAGCCCTCTTGCTTGACAACACTTCTCAAGATCGGCTCCGGCAGCTCGAAGGGGGAGACGACTCAGACGCGACGCAGGAAAGCCGAACCCAGCTGCGGCTCAAAGAGATCGCTCAGACCACCGGCCTTCCACTCACCCTGCTCAATTTCGATGCTCCCGACATCATCGCTGCCGTGCCGGACGCCGTGATCCATCGCCAGATCGATGGAAGCAGTCAATGGAGCTGGGATCACTGCCTTACGAGGTGGGGTAACGAGTCCAGCCAAGGCGCGATCGGCAGCCTCAACTTCAAGGACTGGGTGTTGGACCAGTGGGGTTGCAGCCGAAAAGCTGGCGGCGCGGAGGTCATCACCTCGCTATTCCAAGAGACCAGCGCGACGGACGAACCGCCCCGAGTTGCCGTGAGGCTTATGAAGGAGCTCGAAGCATGGGCAAACTCTCTTGGGCACTCCGGTCCCCATCAAGGCTAAGCGCCTAAGCAAGGTTTCCGCTCAACGATTCAACCGTCGATGCACATCAAGTACCCCTGGCGCTAGGAGTGAATGGGCGATCGTCGGAACGGATGGACTGCACACCGTTCCAAGGTCCAGAGCGGACCAAACCCTTCCCGCCGAGCGACGGCGAGTGGGTCTCCCATTCCGTCGGCTCGTCATCTTCAAACGAGCGGTGACCAGTATCTATTGGCCGACCGGACTCCGAGGATCAGCACTGAGGGCGTCGAGTAGCGCCGGGACCTGGGGGTGGTTCGGGTTGCGGTGGGCGGCCCACAAGCAGAACGTGAGCTGAGCTGCTTCAGTGCGGAGCATTAAGGAAGTCTCGCCGGTTGTGCTTCTGCCTTGGCACAGCAGCAGATTTTCCTCGAGAAGCTGGGCAGCGTCGATTGCGTGCCATCCCCAGGAGAGAACCTGGGTCCAGGAGCGCATGATCACCTCGTGGCTTGTGGTCGTGACCTCAATGTTCTCGCCCGCGTCCCATCCGGTGCCGTATCGCCACCACACGACACCGGCGGTGACGGTGAGGGCCCGATGTCCGGTCGGGAGCGCTACTGCGGTGGCAACCGCCGGGGGCCGGCGTCCCGGAGCGTGGGGCGCCGCTGGGGGGTGCACGTCTTTGGGGGGTCCCCGCCGACACTGACAGTCACGGCGTGCCGTTGATGGTGCGAACCACGGCCGCCCGCCTTGCGTCGGCAGGGATGAACAGCTCGGGCCAGTCGAGGAGCTCGATGTGTGCGCTCCAGCGGGTGAGGTCCAGGTCCCACGCTGTCCGTCCCCTCACGGACGCGAGGTGCTCGGCGGCTGCGACCGCTCTGCCGGCCTCGGGGTGCGACCAACCGTTGAGACTCATCGTCATGGCGACAACCTCACCCTCCAGCCCTTCACGGCGTGCGTATCCGACGTGTTGAGTGAGGTGGCAGATGCGACAGAGCGGGACGACAGCAGCGAGCGTCTGGCGTTTGGTGGCCAGGTCGAATGTCCAGACCTCGTGGGTCTCCCACGTGCGCCACCCGCTGGCCAGGTTTAGCTCACCGCACCAGGCGCACGCGCCTCCGGTCGTTCTTCCTGCGGCTCGTCGAAGGCGCTGCCAGCCATCCGGGTCGATGACGGTCCGAAGCGACGACCCGTAGGTTGATCGCGGGAGCATCGACGGCAGGATCCTCGATGGAATTTCAGTGCCCGTTACTACTGAAGTGCCAGGATTCGACGGGCCAGTTCGTCAGCCCGAATCGCTTGCTGTTTGCCAGAAGCCATCGAGAGCATTGGTCGCCGAGTCGGACCGTCCCGTCACCGCACGTGAAGTCGATCGCCAACCCGCGCTCGTGCATTGAGGTGCCTGGGCGTGCCGTCGGGGGGCTGCAAGCGGTGCTGGGCTTCTGGTAGATGTCGTAGTTCGAGGTCCCGCAGTTGGCACGACGTGTTCTGATCTGCCCGGCCGGATCCCGGTATCCGCCACCACCCAACGGCAGCCCCGCACCCTGGGCGGCGTTGAAGAGTGCGGCGACGTTGGCGGCCAAGCATCGGTGGACCGTGGTGGTGCCTCGGCGGTGGCGCACTGCGACGGTCTGGTTCGCCGGAACGCCTCCCGACACGGCTGCGCACTCCGTCGGACCTCCTGGCGCGGCGGCGCCACCCTCCCCCGCGGGACCAGGCAGACACGTCCCGGCATCGCTACCGAGCTTGGTGAGCTGGGCGACCGCCGCGGTGGCCTCTGCCATGTACTTGGTGTGGAGGCCCTTCTTCCAGGTCACCCACGAGCCCCAGCCACCGCCCCAGTTCTGGCTCTCCTCCCAGATGCTGTGAGCCATGCGGGCGTTGTCCCACGGGTTTGCCCAGTCGCCGGTCGCCATCTGTTCGGGGTGGTAGTACCCGTTGATCTGCCAAAGTCCGTAGTCGACGCTGCGGTGCTTGTCGGTGTTCTGGTTCGTGAGATGCGGCCGGTGGCTACTCTCAGCTGAGGCGACGGCCACGGCGATGGTCAGGTCTGGCCCGGTGAACCCCGCTGCTGCGGCAACCTGAGCGACGTGGACCGAGTTGAGTGTGTCCGGCCACGGGCCGACGGCAGGCAGTCCCTGTCCCGGTGGGAGGACACACGAGACACCGCCGGCGGCGCCTGCTGCCGCTGCTGACTGCTGGGAGTAGCCCATCCCCATCATGGCGCCGCCACCAAGAACGACCGTGGCGATCACTGCTGCGAGAAACTTCATGACCCAGCTGCTAGCGCCAGCTTGTGGGACTGACCCGCAGGAGACGATGCGCTCCGGAGTTTCAAACGTGAAATTACGTTCGTTTGCCTGTGAAATAGTCCACAGCCGATCGGTTTGAGTGATCGCAGCCGGGTTCTTAGCGTCGGCGTTCGTGGACTACGACCCCGACCTCGTCGACGAACTGATGCACTACGCCCTGATGTCGGCCGATGGGCTGAAGGCGGCGATGGCGCTTGCTCCGTCGGAACCTCACACTCCAACGCTTGAGGAGCGAGCCGTCCGCTGGCGGCTCTACATCCACCGATCTGCGGTGATGCTTCCCCCTGAGTGGTGCGAGCTGGTTCAGCGGTCGTCGACGGATGTTCTGGCGACTGCCAGGCGGCTGCGGAAGGTCAGCGGCGCTGATGAGCTCCGGCTCGTCGAGGCGCTCGCCACCCGCAACTCGATGTCGGCTCGGGCCATGCTCGCCGTGCAGTCCCGAATGGACACCCAGGTGGTGGAGGACGTGCGGGCGGCGTTTGCCGGCGAAGCCGACCTGGTGGTGGCGGTACGACTGGAGTGGCCGCTGCGCATGGCGCTGTGCATGGGGCGCCACATGTTGAACGAGTGGCTGGGGCAGTGGGAGGTGGCGATCAGCGGATTGGAAACCATGACCCGGATCGACCTGGCCGCCGAAGAACTCCTCAGAGGCACCCACAAGTCCGATGGGCTGGGGTCCGAAGCGGAGATCCGGCAAGTGACCGAGACATTGAGAGGATTGCTATGACGCTCGACAAACTGGAACTCCGCAGCGACGAGTGGTTGAACGACCCGCCCGGGTACGTGCACCGGCACGGGTGGCCCGGACCGGTGCGGCTTGCGCCGTGGGGCGACCTCATCGTGGGCAGCCGGGAGCTGATCTCATCGCTGGGGAAGGCCCCCTGGCGGGCCTGCTCGATCGAGTACCTGAGCTTCGGTGAGATCGTCTCCGGTCCTGCCTGGGAGATCGCCCAACGGATCTCGTCGTTCGCCGACGAGGACCGGCACCGAGAGCTGCGCGGCCCGGTCGAGGGTCCCTTCACCAAGGGGCCGATTCGTGAGTTGGGCGACACGGTCCGAAGCATCGCCCGCGAGATCGTGGGCGAGCTCGCACCGGGTGACGACCTGGGCGACGCTGCCCAGCGGTTCGCCGGCCTGGTGTTTCAGCAGGTGCTGGGACTGCGTGACCTCGAGGTGCTGGTCGCCGAGGCACGCAACTTTGCGAAGATCTGGACCTTCGAGTCGGTCAGCCATCGGGATGAACTCGAGGCGGCGTGTGTCCGTTTGTCCGAGATGGCCGACGAGGTGCTGAATGCGCCGGCGACCCCGTTGGCCACGGGGATTGCAACGGCGGAGCTGTCAGACGCCGAGCGGGTCGCCCTGGTAGTTCAGATGCTGGTCGCCGGCTGGGAGACGACCGCCGCCCCGCCCGCGGCCCTCGGGGGGCCGCTGGGC